>JAUYQQ010000008.1:305000-447238 GCA_030697165.1 Acidobacteriota bacterium | reverse complement strand
TCTCGGATCCGCGCTTCGTTCGTCATCGCCACGCGCCGGGCAGAGCCCGGCGCCGCGGGCCATGCATCTGTGCCTAATCTGTGTTGAATCTGTGGCCTGCATGGAATGACGACAGCCCATCCCCGTTTATAATATCGGCATGGGTAAATTCTACGACTCCGTCCCGGTCTCGGCCATCGTCCGCATCCGCGACATGATGTACACCGTCAAGGATCCGTTCCGGCTCGATCAAGGCGACGTGTCGTTCGACGCGCCCGAGACGTTCAAGGCGGCGGTGGCCCAGGCCATGAAGGACAACCGCACGCACTACCTGCCCACCTCCGGCATTCCGCAACTGCGCAAGGCCGTGGCCGAGAAGATGCGGAAGAAGAACGGCATTCCCGTTGGATCAGACGATGAGGTGCTGATCAGCAACGGCGGCACGCACGGGTTGTACGCGGTGATCCACGCACTGCTCGAGCCTGGCGACGAGATGATCGTGCCCGGTCCCGAGTGGCCGCCGACCATGGCGATTTGCCAGGCGGCGCACGGCGTGCCGGTGCAGGTGCCGCTGCGCGAGGAACTTGGCTGGCGCTGGAACATCGACGAGGTCGAAAAGGCCATCACGCCGAAGACGCGGGTGCTCTACCTGAACTCGCCGAACAACCCGACCGGCGGCATCCTGACCCGCGCCGATATCGAGCGGCTGGCCGCCATCGCCGTGGAACGCAACCTGTGGGTGATCTCGGACGAGGCCTATGAGGACCTGCTGTTCACGGGCGAGCACGTCAGCATCGCGTCGTTGCCGGGCATGTACGAGCGCACCATCCCGGTCTACACCATGAGCAAGTCGTACGCGATCACCGGCGTGCGCGTCGGCTATTTCGCCATCCGTGACAAGGCCCTGCTGGCCCGCGCCCTCAAGATCATCCTGTACACAACCAGCAACGTCTCGTCGATCGCGCAGTACGGCGCGGTCGGCGCGCTCGAAGGCTCGCAGGACTGCATTGCGGAGTTCCGCACCGAGCTGAAGGCCCGTCGCGACCTGTTCTACCAGGGCCTCGAGGCCGCGGCGCCTGGCGTGTTCTCGGGCACGCCGCCCGATGGCGCGTTCTACGCCTTTGTGAAGATCAACGCCGACTGGGCCAGGGACGCGGGCATTGGCGGCGAGTCGCTGTCGTGGGCGATGGCCGAGCACCTGATCAAACACGGCCGCATTGGCTGCGTGCCCGGCGTCGACTTCAGCGCCGACTGCGAGGGCTACATGCGGTTCTGCACCGGCCGCAGCCGCGAGGAGCTCACAGGGGCGCTGGCGTCGATGAAGGAAACATTTTCGCGCGTCGGGTCCCGCTGAAGTAACCGTTCAAGCCCTGGAAGGGTCCTTCCAGGGCGTAGATCATACCCGCCATGCTGAAGCGCCAATCCATCGGCGCGGTCAGGGCCAGCATCACCGACGTCAGTCCCAACGAAACGCTCAACGCGTGCGCGCGCATGCCGGTGAGGGTGTCGAACACGATCTCCGGCGGCAACTCCAGGGTCGCCCGCTGGCGGTAGGCGTTCCAGTGCAGCAGGAAGAACACCAGGAACACCGCGATCACGCCCGAGCTGTACGCCACCATCAGGAACCGGTTGTCGTATTCGCTCAGGTTCGCAAAGCCGCTTTCGCCAATCCCGGTAAACAGCGGCACCAGGTTGTTCGCCATCACCTTCAACGGATACACGAAGAACAACACCACGAACAGCAGGATGCTGTTGAGCACGACCGTCAGGCGGTCTTCGAGGCCGTAGGTGCGGAAGAACGAATAGTGCAGGTACCAAATCCAGGAGATCAGCGTAAAGGTCAGCGCGAATGGCAGGAAGCCGCGCAGCGTGAGCTTGAGCGCCTCGAAGTCGGGCGGCACCTCGATCGATGCAACCAGCAGCGTCAGCGCAAAGCCGAAGACGGCGTCGCTGAACCCTTCAATGCGTGAAACGTCTCGGCGGTTCAGGCGAATCACAGGCCGAACTGCCTGAAGTGATGATCGGTGTGCCGCGCGATCAGGACGCCGTAGGCGCGGTGCGTAAGGCGGCCGAACGCCGGATGATCTTGCAGCTTTGTGTCGGTGGTGACGGCGGCCAGGCGCGTCAGCAGCGCCGCATACACGATCTGCTCGTCGGCCAGGCTGGCATCCGCGCAGCGGGCGATCAGCTCGGGCGCGGTGGGCGCCCCCTTGGGGAACGGCATGGCGTAGATGACGAACTGCTTGAGGGGCGGATAGCGTAGCGGCAGGTTCTTCCGCTTCACATACAGATCACCGACCGCCATGCGGTAGCTGTCGTTGACGTGGGCGAGCATCCCGCTCGCGTTCAGCTTGCCCCACGCCGGCCGGGCGTCGGCGGTAAGCCGCGCGACGCGCGCCGCGAGCGAATCTCGAAACGATGGATCCCAAGCCGTGGCCATGTTCCTCCCTAGTCCGGCTAAAGCCGGACGCTACATGATGTGGCTCCCGACCCGACTCCCGACTCCCGACTCCCGACTCCCGGCAGGTTCACCTAAGGTGTCTCCCGCCGTCGACACGAATGGTCTCGCCGGTGACGAACTCGGACTGCACGAGAAACATCACCGCCTTGGCAATTTCCTCTTCGCCGCCCCAGCGGCCGAGCGGAGTGTTCTGCTCAACCAACTCGCTCTCTTTCGCGCTCATGTCGGGCGGGGCCAGAATCGGCCCGGGGGCAATCGCGTTCACCAGGATCTGATCGCCGGCCAGTTCGAGGGCCAGCGCCTCGGTCAGCGCCTTCACACCAGCCTTGGCGACATAGTAGGGCAAGAAGCCCGCATAGCGTGGCCGCCCGCTGGCCGCGACCCAGTCGGACAGGTTGATGATGCGGCCGCCGCCGACGCGCTTCATCACGAGCGCCGCCGCCCGCGAAAACAGGAACGTCGCGCGCAGGTCCACCGCCATCTGGCGATCCCAATCGGCCGCGGTCAGCTGGTCGAACGGTTTCGAGTTATACACCGACGCCATGTTGATCAGGATGTCGAGGCGGCCAAGCTGGGCGACCGTGGCCTCCACCGCCTGCGCGCAGTCCTGCTCGCTCGAGACATCGGCTTGTAACGTGATGGCGCGACTTGCTTTCCGAAGCCCCGGCGAAGGTTGGCCGAGTGCCCGGACCGCAGCAGCCGTGTCCTCGGCCTCCGCGCCCGAGCGGTGGTAGACCAGCGCCACATCCGCCCCCGCCGCCGCGAGGCGCGTCGCCACCGCCGCGCCCATGCGCTTACCGCCGGTGATCAATGCAACTTTGCCGGTTGGATCCATCGAGCGAATATGTCACAGGTCGCACCCTAGGCACCCTATTCAAGATACTTAACGAGAAACACTTCGTTGCCGAACTCGTTGAAGTGCACTTCGTCCACCAGCTTCGACGTCAGCAGCAGCCCAAACCCGCCGGGTCGTTGCCCCTTGGCTTCGCGCTCGGCCATGTGGCCGATCGGGTCGGCCTCAGTCGCGACGCTGGCCGTGGCCTTGGGGTTGAAGCCGGGCCCGGGGTCCTTGAAGTAATACACGATCGTGCGCTTGGTGCGAACCGCGGCGACCTCGACCACCTTGTCGGGGTCGAATCCGGCGCCGTGCTCCATGGCGTTCAGCAGCACCTCGCGAAACGCCGTCATCAGCGCAAACCGATCGTCGGCCGACACCTCGGGGACGAGCTCGGTCATGAAACGCGTCAGCCGATCGGCCGTGGTACGCCGGGAGACCACCCGCAGGGCAATCCAGTCGGGTAGCGCCGACAGCACCTGGATGCCGTTGGTCCAATGGTCGGCATTGAGCGCGTTGGTGATGGCGTCGCTCAGTTCGACCGGCGTCACCGGCATCGTAAAGCAGGCGTAGACGTCGCTGCGCAGCGCATCGATGACCTCGGCGGGGGTGAGCTCCGGGACGATCATGATCGGGCGGATCCCGGGTTGCTGTTCCCGCGCCTCGCGGACCAGCGGCATGTCCTGCTCGGCGGACGTCAGGGGGTGCGTAATGACGACGTCAAAGGCGCGGGTCCTGAGCCGGCGGAGCGCGTCGGTCTCGCTGTAGGCCTCGTGAATCTCGCAATCGGGCCAGTCGCCGGGAGTAACGCCGAGCGCTTTCCACGGCAGGGGGCCCACCGTCAGCAGGTGCCTCATCGTTCGCACACAATATGATCGATTGGCTGCTTACCGTACGCGTTGCGTAACCGCTTTCGCGCCGCGTAACCATTCCAGCCTGGTTGTCTTCCGTAAGCCACTCTTTCGCAACTACTTAGCTGCTGGCCTGCATTCTGCTTCCAGTTTCTCTGGAGGCGCCTTTCCTTGTCCGCCGTAGCGTCGGCGCGAAGGTGGAAGGGTTGCCTCGCGGCGCGCCAAAAATTATTCCGGGCGACAAAGGAGCGATTGAGATGCAACGTGTATGGACTCTGGCAATGGCGGGCGTGTTCGCGCTGCTGGTTTCGAGCCAGGCGCAGGCCCAGCAAATGAACTTCACCGCAAACCTGTCGGGTGGCAGCGAAGTGCCCGGTGTGGTGACCGGCGCGGCAGGAACGGCCACGATCGCGTTGAACCAGGCCACCGGCGTCGTGACCTACCGCGTGGATGTCTACAACATGCCGGTGGGCACCACGGCTGCGCACTTCCACGTCGGCGCGGCCGGCGTGTCGGGCCCGGTCGTGGTGAACATCACGGTGTCGGCCGGCATTTCAAACGACTACGGCCTCACCGGCACGGCGTCGGCGACCGACCTCGTGCCCCGCGCCGCCCAGGGCATCAACTCGTGGGAGGACTTCCTGCAGGCCCTGCAGCTCGGCAACATCTACCTGAACGTGCACAGCACGAACAACGCCGGCGGCGAGATCAGGGGACAAGTCGTTCGCGTGCCTTAGCGCTCACCGGACCTCACGGGAAGGCACTTCTTGACGGGGTCGCACGCCTTGACGGGACGGAGCTGCTTGACGGGACTGTCCCGACAAGTCGTGCCGCCCCGTCAGAGAGTGTCGCCCCGTCGGGCATTGCCCTCCCGTCGGTAACTATTTAGGCTGCCATCCCCAGAAGCGAAGAATCGTGTAGACCGCCTTGAAGGCGTCCTTCAGCCCGATCTTCTTGCCCTCTTCGTAGGTCCGGCCGTTGTACGAGATGGGTACCTCGTAAATGCGCGCGCGCATGGCCGACATCTTCTGGGTAATTTCGGGCTCGATGCCAAAATCCTTCGACTGCAGGTCGAGCCGGTCGGCGTACGACTTCAGCATCACCTTGTAGCAGGTCTCCATGTCGGTGAGGTTCAAGTCACTGAACATGTTGGAGAGCGTCGTCAGCATCTTGTTGCCGACCGAGTGCCAGAAATAGAGCACGCGGTGGCCGCGCGCGTGGCCGAGGAACCGCGACCCGTACACGACGTCAGCCTGGCCGTCGAGAATCGGCCGGATCAGCACGGGATATTCGTTCGGGTCGTATTCGAGGTCGGCGTCCTGGATGATCACCATGTCGCCGGTCGCCTCGCGGATGCCGCGCCACACCGCCGCGCCCTTGCCCTGGTTGTGCGGCTGGAACAACACGCGCACCCCGGCCTGGCCGTCCAGTTTCTTCAGGATGTCGCGCGTCCCGTCCTTCGACCCATCGTCCACGATCACGAGCTCCTTCTCGACGGGACCGAGGTCCACGGCGAGCACGCGCGCGACGATGGTGCGGATGGTGGCCTGCTCGTTGTAGGCCGGCATGACGACGCTGAGTTTCATGAGGCGTTAAAAGCTTAACTCATGAAACCTGCCGGGAGGGAAATGCTTGTCGGGAGGGGGATGCCTGTCGGGAGGGTGTTGCCTGTCGGGAGGCACTTCCCATCAAGACCAGCGGTCCCGACAAGTAGTGCCCCCCGTCAAGCAGTGTCTTCCCGTCCGGGTTCTGGTGTCGTCCCGGCTCGTCCTCGCTCGGGTAACTAGGCGAGGACCTTGATCACGACGCGGCGGTTCTGGGCGCGGCCGTCGCGGGTGTTGTTCGGCGCCACCGGCTTCTCTTCGCCGTAGCTGATCACGTTGATCTTGTGCAGCGGCACCTGGTGCTTCTCGTAGAGATAGCGCTTCACGGCTTCGGCGCGCATCAGGCCGAGCTGTTCGTTGTACTTCGCGTCGCCGACGTTGTCGGTGTGGCCTTCGATTTCCACCCACACGGCCTTCTTGTCGGCCTTGAGGTTGTTCACCATCGCGTCGAGCGCCACGGCGGCGTCTTCCGGCAGGTCAGCCTTGCCCAGCCGGAACTTGCCCTGGTCTTCGCTGAGCACGGTTTCGAAGATCAGCTTGCGCGTCTCGGCTTCGATGCCGGCGGCGCGGCGTTCGGCGGTCGTGCCGACTTCCGCGGCCTTGTTGGCCGCGTCGGCGGCGGCGGCGTTGGCCTTGGCGGCCGCTTCGTTGGCGGCCACGGCCTTGCCGTCCACTTCAACGATCTTGCCTTCGGCCGTGCGCACGCGCTCCTGGGTCTCTTCGAGCGACGTGCCCATGGTGGCCACCTTGTCGTTCACTTCACCGACCGAGGTGCGGACGAAGCCCTTGGTCGCGCACGCCGGCGCAACGCCAAGGATGGTAATGATGCCGACGACGAACAGGGACTTACGCATATGCATCTCCTCTAAAGAGTTCCGACGGTTCAACTTAACGACTGCCCGGCCCGGCGACGTAGCCGCCGCGGGTCCGCACGACCAAATCCTTCTGCGACATCCGAATCTCGAGCGGGTGCCACCCCGGAGCCGCGCCAGGCTCGAACGCAATCAAATACAGGTGGCGCAGTTCATCGATGACCGAGCGCGCGGCCTTGTAGGCCGACGCCGAGGTGCTGCTGTAGTGCAGCGCACCGCCGGTCCAGCGCGCGAGGTCCTCAATTGTGCCAACCGACGCAGGGGCCTGCCGCTGTGAGCCTGGGGTGGCGCGATCGGAGCCCGGATCGTCGATTGGCAAGACCACGGCGATGATGTAGACGGGCACGTCGATGGCCGCTGCTGTTGCCGACACCTGCGCCGGCGTCAGCTGGCTCGACGTATCGATGCCGTCGGTCAACACCACCACTGCGCGGCGGGACATCGGGCGAGTCGCCACCCGTTCGGCCGCCGCCGAAATCGCGTCATGTAACGAGGTGGCCCCGAATGGATCGACCTCCCCCAGCGCACCCTTGAGGGCACGCGTATCGACCGTAAACGGGGCCACCTCGCGTAGCCGGCTGTCAAACGCGAACAGCCCGGCTTCGTCGCGGCCTTCATCGAGCGAATTCAGCAGATGAAAGGCCGCAAATCTCGCAGCGGTCGAGCGGCCGGCAATATCCATGCTGCCGCTCACGTCGAAGAGAATCGCCAGGCTCAAGGGCGCACGCTCGGAGCGGAACTCGCTGATCGCGCGGCGCTCGCCACGGTCGATCACTTCGAAGTCCTGCTTGGTGAGATTGGTCACCAGTCGTCCTTTGCTGTTGCGCACCGTCGCGCTTACCGTGACAAGGTCCACACCTGAGCGAAACGTCGCCTGCGACCGAGGAGCCTCCTGCGCCCAGCCGACAACCGGATGGGTCATCAGCGCGAGGGCCAGGAGGAACCGCCGCATGTCAGACCTATCTCCAAGTTTGGTGCCAAACAGGTAAATCATTTGGATGCAGCAGTTTGCCTGACACAGATGAGTTTGGCGAGGCTGTGGATGGGTGTAAACGTGTAGCTTTTACACTACAGAAATAAGGTGCCTAGGGTGCCTAGGGTGCCTAAGGTGCCTAAGGTGCCTAGGGTGCCTAGGCCCTTGATAAGATCGGGCGGTCATGTCAGTAGCTACCGAGGCCATCAGGACCGCAAAGCGCGTCGATCGTTTTACCTACGCCATTCGCAACATCGTGGTCGAGGCGAAGAAGGTCGAGCAAACCGGCATGACGGTCCGGTACCTGAACATTGGTGATCCGAACCAGTTTGGTTTTCTCACGCCGCCGCATTTGATCGAGGCCGTCGCCAAGGCCATGCGCGACGGGCACAACGGCTACACGCCGTCGCCCGGCATTGCTTCGGCGCGTGAAGCCGCGGCCGCCGACTTCGTCGCGCGCGGCGTCAACGTCGATGCCGATCGCGTGCTGATCACGTCGGGCACGTCCGAAGGCATTGAGCTGGCACTGACCGGCATCGTGGACGAAGGCGAAGAGGTGCTGGTGCCGTCGCCGACCTATCCGCTCTACACCGCGGTGCTCGCGAAGATTGGCGCGCAGCCGGTGTACTACCGCACCGACCACACGCGCGACTGGCAGCCGGATCTCGATCACATTCGCAGCCTGATCAACCCGAAGACGCGCGCGCTCGTCGTGATCGATCCCAACAACCCGACCGGGGCGATTTATCCCGAAGCCATGCGCCGCGCGCTGATCGATCTGTCCGAAGAGCACGGCCTGGTCATTCTCGCCGACGAGGTGTACGGCGACCTCGCCTATGCGGGTCCGGTGCCGGCCATGGCGGCGCTCGACAACGACGCGGCGATCATTTCCTATTCGAGCCTGTCGAAGGCGTACCTGGCGCCCGGCTGGCGCGCCGGCTGGATGGCCGTGGGTTCATCGCCGCGTCTCGACCCGGCGCTCGCCGCCATCAAGAAGCTCGCCGACGGACGGCTGTGCAGTCCCGGCCCCATGCAGTTTGCCGTCACCGCCGCGCTCACTGGCGATCGCTCCCACCAGGTCTCGTTCCGCCAGCAGTTGCGCGAGCGTGCCGAACTGACGACGGCGCGCATGAACGCCATTCCCGGCCTGTCGTGCGTGGCGCCGCGCGGCGCGTTCTACGCCATGCCGAAGGTCGATCTGCCGCCGGGCAAGACCGACGTCGACTTCGTGCTCGGGCTGCTTCGCGCCAAGGGCATCCTGTGCGTATACGGTTCGGGCTTCGGCACGGCCCCGGAAGACGGCTTCTTCCGCATCGTGTTCCTGGCGCCGCCGGCCGAGCTCAGCGCCATCTATGACGAGGTCGCGGCGTTCACGAAGGAGTTGCTTGGCCACTGACCCGCGCGCCGTGGTCCGCTACGCCGTGCTCTGCACGGTGGTCGCGATCCTGTTGATGTGGGCCCTGTACCTGGTGCGCTCGCAGATCCTCTTGATCTACGTCAGCGCGCTCTTTGCCATCGGGCTCGCGCCGCTCGTTCGCATGATCGAACGACGGCGGCTGACCCCGATCGGCAAGCGACGCCTGCCGCGCGGCGCCGCCATCCTGTTGATCTACGCCACCGTGCTGGGCCTGCTGGCCGGGTTGGCGGCAGTGGTCGTGCGACCCCTGATGGCTCAGGGGCGGCAACTGTGGACCGACCTGCCGACGCGCCTCGACTGGCTGCAGCAGAAACTGGTGGGCTGGGGCGTCATGCCCGAGGGCACGTCGTTCGCCGAGGTGCTGAAGCAGGCCCCGGTCTCGGGCAGCACCGACGTCGTGACCACCGTGCTGCTGACCATCTGGGGCTTCATCGGCGGCGTGTTCGGACTGGTCACTATCCTGCTGCTGACCTTCTACTTGCTGGTGGATTCCGAGCGTTTGTTCAACCTGTTGGTTCGCTTGTTCCCGCAATCGCAGCGCGAGCGGGTCTCGAAGGTCGGGGCGGAGGTGTCGGTCAAGGTCAGCGCGTGGCTGGGCGGCCAGATCCTTCTTGGTTTCATTGTCGGCATCACGTCGGCCGTTGGCCTGGCGCTGCTCGGGGTGCCCTACTTCTTCGTGCTGGCGCTGATCGCAGGCGTCGGCGAGATGATTCCCATGGTCGGCCCGCTGCTGGCCGCCGTGCCTACCATCGCCGTCGCCTTTACGGTGTCGCCCTCCCTGGGGCTGGCGACGGCGGCGTTCTGCTGGGCCATCCAGATTGTCGAGAACAACTTCCTGGTGCCGAAGGTGATGAGTCAGCAGGTCGGCTTGAGTGCCATCACCGTGATCGTGGCGCTCATCATCGGCAGTTCACTGCTCGGCCTGGCCGGCGCGCTGCTCGCGGTGCCGACGGCCGCCATTCTCCAGGTGTTGTTCGAAGAGCTGGTGCTGGCTGACGAAGACGAAAAAGAACCGGGTTGAATTTTCAGTGGGCTCCGTGAAAATTCAACCCGGTTCCCTGGTTTTCCTCGCATACACACTTTTCTCCATCCTTCTCACCTGGCCGCTGGCCGCAGGCCTCGGCAGCGACGTGCCCGGCGACCTCGGCGACTCGCTCCTCAACATGTGGATCCTGGCGTGGGGCGCGGAGCACCTGCCGCAGCTCGTGACCGGCGCCATGAGCTGGTCGCAGTTCTGGGACGCGAACATCTTTCATCCGGCGCCGCTTTCGCTGGCGCTGTCAGAGCACCTTTTGGGGCAGGTGCTGCAGATCCTGCCGATCTACTGGCTCACCGGCAACATCATCCTTTGCTACAACCTGCTGTTCCTCGCCACGTTCGTGCTCTCGGCGTTCGGCGCGTACTCGCTCGTGTACGACCTCACCGGCGATCGCCGCGCCGCCTTCATCGCGGGATTGGTCTACGGCTTTCTTCCGTATCGCATTGCCTCGGTGCCGCACCTGCAGGTGCTCAGCTCGCAGTGGATGCCCTTCGCACTGTGGGGACTGAATCGCTTCGTCACGACGAACTCATACAAGGCGCTCGCCGGCGGCACGGCGGCCCTGGTGATGCAGAACTGGTCGTGCGGCTACTACCTGCTCTACTTCGCGCCGTTCGCGCCCTTGTTTGTTGTGCATCGGATGTGGGCGCTCGGTACGCTTCGCTCTGTTCGGACCTGGATTGGCTTGGTCGCCGCTGCCACTGGCACCTTGATCCTGACGGTTCCGTTCCTGCTGCCCTACCTGGAGGCGCAGCGCGTCTTTGGCTTCGCGCGGCCATTCGGGGAAGTGGTGGGGTTCTCGGCCAACGTCTGGTCGTATGCGACGGCGTCTGAGAACCTGCGGTTCTTTGGGCAGGTGCTCCGCTTTTACCCGCGCCCGGAAGGTGAGACGTTCCTTGGGATCGTGCCGTGGCTTCTGGCGCTCGTCGCCCTGATCGCCCTAATGGTCCGGCTAAAGCCGGACCCTACATCTAAGAGTGTGGCGTCCGGCTTTAGCCGGACCTTGGCCGTGACCCCGGCGCAGCGGTTGTGGCGCCGCGTTCTGATCGTGCTTCTCGCCGTCGTCGTGTTCACCCAGTTGGTCGCCGTCGTCAGCGCCGTGGTCTTTGGCGGGTTCGACATCAATGTGTTGGGCGTCGCCATTCGCGCGCGCTCGCCGGGCCGCTTGCTTTGGCAGCTGGCGGTCGCGGTGGGCTTGCTCTTGCTGGCGTCGCCCCACGCACGCGCGGCGACGGCTCGAGCCGTGCGATCGCCCGTCGCGTTTGCTGCCGTCGCGGCCCTGCTCGCCATGTGGCTGTCGCTTGGTCCGGCGCCGAGCGCCGGCGACGCTCGCGTCTCCGGGTTCGGCATCTACTCGGCGCTTTACCACTACGTGCCGGGCTTCGACGGCGTCCGCGTGCCCGCGCGCTACGCGATGATCGCGGGGTTGTTCCTGGCGGTGCTGGCTGGGTACGGCGTGGCGGTGTTGGTCCGCCTGAAGCCGGACGCCACATCGGCACCAACTGTGGCGTCCGGCTTTCCTGTCCGCCGTAGCCTTGGCGAAGGTGGAAGCCGGACCGTTGCGACGGCCATCATTGCAGCTTTGGTTCTGGTCGAAGGCGCGGCGATCCCCATGGAGATGAATCGCGCCTGGGCGCAGAACGAAGCCATGCCGCCGGCACGTGTATATCCGGCGTCGGAAGTTCCGCCCGTCTATGCGCGGGTCGCTGCCCTTCCGGCCGGGTCGGTCATCACCGAGTTCCCGTTCGGCGACGCCGCGTGGGAGATCCGCTACGTCTTTTACGCCGCCAGCCACTGGCAGCCAATCACCAACGGCTACAGCGGCAGCTTTCCACCGGACTACAGCGCCCGCGTGGCGCGCTTGAGGGACGTCACCGTGAATCCCGAGCTGGCGTGGCAGTCGTTAGTGGATTCCAGGAGCACCCATGTCGTGGTGCATCCGAAGGCTTTTGCAGCGCCGGATAGCGCCGGCCTCGTCCGCGCGTGGCTGGTGGCCCACAACGCGCAAGTGCTCGAGCAGTTCCCAGACGGCGATACACTGTTTGCGTTACCGGTAAACCCCTGAACCCCTGATCCCTGATCCCTGATCCCTGATCCCTGATCCCTGATCCCTGATCCCTGATCCCTGATCCCTGATCCCTGATCCCTGATCCTGAATATGCGCACCGATCCTCTCGCCTTTCTGAACGCTGAACTGACGTCGCTCAAGGAACAGGGGCTGTACCGCAAGCTCCGCATCCTCGAAGGCGAGCCGGCGGCCCACGCCACTTTCGACCACAAGTCGGTCGTCAACCTCTCGTCGAACAACTACCTGGGCCTGGCCACGCACCCGCGGCTCAAGCAGGCTGCGCTCGACGCGGTGGCGAAGTTCGGCGTCGGCTCCGGCGCCGTCCGCACCATCTCGGGCACCATGGAAATGCACATGGAACTCGAGCGCCGGCTCGCCAAGTTCAAGCACGTTGAGTCGGTGGTCGTCTTCCAGAGCGGCTTCGCCGCCAACGCCGGCACTGTCTCGGCGGTACTCACGAAAGACGATGTGGTCATTTCGGATGAGCTGAACCACGCCAGCATCATCGATGGCTGCCGGCTGAGCCGCGCCGCGATCAAGGTGTTTCCGCACAAGGACGTCGGCGCGGCGCGCAAGATCCTGCAGGAGCTGCCCACGACGCAGCGCAAGATCCTGATCACCGACGGCGTGTTTTCGATGGAGGGCGACCTCGGGCCCCTGCCCGAGTTGTGCACCATTGCCGAGGAGTACGGCGCCATCATGATGGTGGATGACGCGCACGCCAGCGGCGTGTTCGGCAAGAACGGCAGCGGCACGGTGGATCACTTCAAGTGCCACGGCCGCGTCGACATCCAGGTCGGCACGCTCTCGAAGGCGGTCGGCGTGCTTGGCGGCTACGTCGCGGGCACCCGGCGCGCTCGTCGATTTCCTGTATCACCGCGCGCGGCCGTTCCTGTTCTCCACCTCGCATCCGCCGGCCGTGACCGCCGCCTGCATTGCCGCGATCGATGTGCTCGAAAGCGAGCCGCAGTGGATCGAGCAGCTCTGGGACAACACGCGCTTCTTCAAGGCCGGTCTCGAATCGCTCGGCTTCAACACCGGCCTCAGTGAAAGCCCGATCACGCCGGTGATTGTGGGCCAGGCCGCCACCGCCGCGAAGATGTCGGATGCGCTCTTTGCCCAGGGCGTCTTCGCCCAGAGCATTGGCTTTCCGACCGTGGCCCGCGACAAGGCCCGTTTGCGCACGATCGTGGCCGCGACCCACACCAAAGAGGACCTGCAATACGCCCTGGACATGTTTGCCAGGGTGGGAAGGGAACTCGGCGTTATCGGCTAACGTCCGAGTTAAGAGCTACGTAGCTAGAACCATGCCGAAGGCCTTCTTCAAGCGCTACACGCACGACCTCACCTCCGACGAGCTGGGGAAGCTGTTCACGCGCGAGACGCCCGAGGCTTATCGCTTCTTCGCCAAGGGCATCAACACGGCCGAACTCGAAGGCCTGCCCTGGTACCAGAAGGCCATCAAGTACGTGCAGGGCTTCTTCCTGGCGTTTACCATGCGCCTGTCGCCGGCCCGCCGGCTGATGTACGGCCTGTCGCTCGCGCTGTCGGTGATCGGCCTGTTCCAGTTGTTCCGCGGGTTCGGGCTGATCTCGGTGCCGGTGCCGGTCGCGTTGTTCTTCGTGCACATCCGGGTGCCGGGACCGCTGTTCGCCGACGGCACGATGTGGCTGCTCGCGGGCTTTCTGCTGATGAACCTGCTCGTGCTGCTCGAGGTCGCGGACCGGCTCTCGCTCAAGCGCGACCTGGAAGTCGCCCGCGAGATTCAGCAGGCCATGCTGCCCGACGGCACGTGGTCGGGCCCGGGTGTCGAAGCCTTCGGCTTGACCAAGCCGGCCAACACGGTGGGCGGCGACTTCTACGACATCCTGCCGCAACCAGACGGCACCGTCCTGGTCGCGCTCGGCGATGTCGCCGGCAAGGCCAGCCCGGCGGCGCTGCTCATGGCGCTGCTGCTCGCCATTCTTCGCACGCTCGTGGATGAAGGCCTGCCGCTGCCGGCCCTGGTCAAGCGCCTCAACCTGCAGGTGGCGCGCCACGCGCCGGCCTCGCGGTTCATCACCTTGTTCCTCGCGTCGTACACGCCCGCGACCGGCCGCCTCGAGTTCGTCAACGCCGGCCAGACACCGCCGCTGCTGCGCCGGCAGAATGGCTCCATTGAACGGCTGATGAGCGGCGGCATCGCGCTCGGCATGTTCGAAGCGAGCGAGTACGAGGCCGGCGAAGTACAGCTGAACCCTGGCGATGCGCTGTTGATGTATAGCGACGGCCTGACCGAAGCCGAGAGCCCTGACGGCACACCGTTCGACGAGGCCGGGCTGGAGCGGACGCTGGCGCTATACGCCGGCGCCTACCAGCAGTCGGCGGCCGGCGACCTCGGCCGTGCCGTGTTCGACGCCGTCGAGCGTCACCGCCGCGACCAGCGTCTCGCCGACGACTTGACCGTACTGGTCCTCAGTAGGCTGGCGATTCCGATAGCCTGATTCGTCCCACTGGCGTCTAATAATCTGCCGGGAGTCGGGAGTCGGGAACCGGGAGTCGAAAAGACCAGTGCTTTTCCGACTCCCGACTCCCGTCTCCCGACTCCCGGCTGTATCCGTGAATGCTTGCACGCCTTCTTGTCTTGATCGTCTTCTGCGCTGCGCCCTTGTCCGCCGTCGCCACGGCGGAGGTGGACGCATTCGCGGGACAGGTACCCACCCGGGCACCCGACGCCGAAGAACTGTCTCTGCAGAACTTCAGGGCGGCGGTTGAAACCGCCATCTCGACCGTGGATCGCAACCGCTGGCTCGCGCTGTTGTCGCCCAACGCCAACCGCGAGCAATCGCTCGAGTTCTTCGATGCCATGGTCCTCCAAGGCATCACCCGCGTCGTCGTCAAGGAGCGTGACCGAGCGCCGCTGCCGGGGGCGCTGCCGGGCGAGGGGTACCGGCTGGTGCTCGAGGTGTTCCAGGAGTCCGGCAATCGCGGCCGCATCGCAACGTGGCGGCTCGACGTCCGGCGGCCGCGCGGCGACGAATTTGGCCGCCAGCCGTGGCGCATCCAGGCCGAGGATCGGCTCGCGTCGATCGAAGGCCTGCACCGCCTGACGCTGCAGGCCGGGAAGCAGTTCGCCGCGCGCAACCTGGTGCTGCAGGCGGTCGACTTCACGCTCCGCCTGCCCGCGGGCGACGTGTTCGTGGCCGAAACCGCCGAGGGCGTGACGGCGCTCGTGTTGATCGGCGACGGCACCATGGTGTTCGAGCCGGCGCCCAAGGAAGAGAAGGGCCAGCTGCGGCTGTTTGCCGGCACCGAGACGCTCGAGACGCCGTTCACCGCCGCGTTCGTGCGCATCAACCCGTACGAGTTCGAGCAGCGCGTCGCCGAGAACCTGCTGACACCGGTGCCGGTCGACCTGCGCCTGCTCAGGCGCGGCCAGGCAATTTTCGACGAGGACGTCGCCCGGTCGTTCAATCTCGACCTGAGCGACTTGAGCCGCGATGTGTGGTCGCTGCTGCCGCAGCCCGGTGACTTCGTCGCCGAGGTGCGCACGCGCCGGTTTGACGCGATCACCTACGCCCGCGCGAGCGGCGAGCCCGAAGACGTCTCGCTGTTCCAGCGCGCCCGCCGCCGCAACATCTCGGTGTATGCGTCGGAACAGAAGCTGGCGAGCCGCGGCCGCTTCTACGACGAAGACGATCTGATCGACTACGACGTCATCGACTACGACATCGACGCGCAGTACTATCCCGACCGCGAGTGGATGGAAGGCACGACGCGCATCAAGCTGCGCGTCAAGGCGCACGCGCTCGGCGTGCTCACGCTGCGTTTCGCCGACAGCCTCAACGTGTCGTCGATCACGAGCGACGAGTTCGGCCGGCTGATGTTCCTGCGCATCCGCAACCAGAACAGCGTGCTGGTCAACCTGCCGTCGCCTGTCGCGCGCGACTTTCACCTCACGCTCACCGTGAACTACTCCGGCCGCCTGATGCGCACGAGTTTCCAGGACGAGTCTGTGGCAGTCAGTGGACCAGCCCTACCAGCCCCACCAGCCCCACCAGCCCTACCAGGCCAACGCAACTCACAACCCGACGATCTGCCGTTTGTGCCGGCGGAGCCGAAGTGGCTGCTGAGCAATCGCAGCTACTGGTACCCGCAGGCGCAGGTCACCGACTTCGCGACGGCGCACATCCGCTTCACGGTGCCGGCCGAATACGCGGTGGTCGCCTCGGGCGTGGCGGAGCCGGGCTCGCCGGCGGCGGCCGAGCCGGTCGTGGTCGGAAGCTCCGGCCGCAGCGTGCCTCGGGTGTCGTATTCGTTTCGTTCGCCGCAGCCGCTGCGCTACCTGGCGGTGCTCGTCAGCAAGATGAACCGTGTGGACGCGGCCACGGTGGCGCTCGACATCACGACACCGCCGGCCGAACGCGCGCTGGTGTCGGTGCCGGGGGATACGCTGGCCAAGCAGATCGCCAGGCTGCAGGCGCGGGCGTTTGTCATTCCGGCGGTGGGCGCGCGCAACACCATGCAGTTGACGGTGGATGCCAACCGGCGCCAGGAAAACAAGTCGCGTGACACGGTTGCGCTTGGCGCCGAGATCGTCCGGCTGTATGCGTCGCTCGTCGGGGATGTCCCGTACGACGCGCTCACCATTGCCATGGTCGAGGACGAACTGCCCGGCGGACACGCGCCGGGCTATTTCGCCATGATCAACAACCCGCCGCCCGTGAGCCAGCACAACTGGCGCAACGACCCGGCGTCGTTTTCGGGGTTTCCCGAGTTCTTCATCGCGCACGAGCTGGCGCACCAGTGGTTCGGCCAGGCGGTCGGCTGGAAGAACTACCACGAGCAGTGGTTGAGCGAAGGCTTCGCGCAGTACTTCGCGGCGCTGTTCGCGCGCGAGCGGCGCGGTGAAGACGCGTTTCACGACATTCTTCGGCAGTTCCGGCGATGGGCGGTCGATTACTCGGATCAGGGGCCCGTCTACCTGGGGTACAGGCTGGGGCACATCAAGGGCGAAAGCCGCGTGTTCCGCGCGCTGGTCTACAACAAGGGCGCCTCGGTGCTGCACATGCTGCGGCGCTTCGTCGGCGACGAAGCCTTCTTTCGCGGCGTGCGCCGCTACTATGCCGACCATCGTTTCAAGAAGGCGGGCACCGACGACCTGCGGAAGGCCATGGAGGCCGAAAGCGGCCGCAACCTCGAACGGTTCTTCGAGCGCTGGATTTACGACTCGGCCATCCCCCGCCTGCGGTTCAGCTCGGTCCAGGAAGGGGAGGGGCTGGTGGTGCGGTTCGAGCAGGCCGAAGAGGTGTTCGACGTGCCGGTGACCGTGACCGTGACCTATGCCGACGGCACGACCTCGCGGCACCTGGTGACCCTGACCGAAGCCATTACCGAACAGCGCCTGCCCCTGGCGGGCACCTTCCGGTCGGTGGACGTGAATCCAGACGGCGGCGCCGTTGCGATAATTGAACGGCGCTAGTAAGTTCAATCACAGGGTTCAAACCCGACGGTTCAAACACGCAGGTTCTAACACGAAGGTTCTGAGAACCCCCGTGCTTGAACCCCCGTGCTTGAACCCCCGTGCTTGAACCCCCTGCTTGAACCCCCGTGCTTGAACCGCCGTGGTTGAACCCCCGTGCTTGAACCTCCGTGCTTGAACCTCCGTGCTTGAACCCCGGGTTTGAACCCCCGGGTTTGAACCCTTGGGATATCATCCTAAAGTCATGGAAAACGTCACGCTGACCATTGATGGCCGCCAGCTGTCCGTGCCGAAAGGCACCTCGGTCCTCAAGGCCGCCATCGAGGCCGGCATCCAGGTTCCCTATTACTGCTATCACCCCGGTCTCGGCATCGACGCCTCCTGCCGCGTCTGCCTCGTCAAGATCGAGAAGATGGGCAAGCTTCAGACCTCGTGCTCGACGCCGGTGGCTGAGGGCATGGTGGTGCACACGCAGGACCCCGAGGCCGTGGAAGGCCGCAAGGGCGTGTTCGAGTTTCTGCTGATCAACCATCCGCTCGATTGCCCGGTGTGCGACAAGGGCGGCGAGTGCCCGCTGCAGGATTTCTCGTATGCGTTCGGCAACGACGCCAGCCGCATGGACTTCCCGCGCCGCACGTTCGACGGCGAGGGCGTGAAGGCCGACATCGACTTCGGCCCCACGCTGATGCTCAACCGCAACCGCTGCATCCTGTGCACGCGCTGCAGCCGGTTCATGGCCGAAGTGGACGGCGACGCGCAGATCGGCACCATCAACCGCGGCAACGGCAGCGAGATCGCGACCTTCAACGAACAGGGTGTCCACTCGCTGCTCTCGGGCAACCTGATGGATGTGTGCCCGGTCGGCGCCATCACCACCAAGCAGTACCGCTTCCGCTCCCGGCCGTGGGACAACCCGCATGCCGTGGACACGACGTGCACGATGTGCTCGAAGGGCTGCAGCACCACCGCGTGGCTCAAGGCCAAGCCCGAGTGGGCCAAGGGCGCGCGCCTCGCGCGCGTGACACCGCGCTACAACCCCGCGGTCAACGACTTCTGGATGTGCGACATCGGCCGGTTCCAGTACCTGTGGGTCGAAGGCGACGAGCGCCTGCGGAAGCCGATGATCCTGACCAAGGACGGCGTGCAGCAGGTGGCCACCTGGAAGGACGCGCTGATGCGCGTGCGCGACTTGCTGAACGCCGCCGGCCGCAAGGATCCGGCGTCGGTGCGCATGCTGGCCTCGGCCCACGCGTCGCACGAAGAGCTGTACCTGCTCAAGCGCCTGGCCGAGGATCTGAAGGGGGATGGCGGCGCCTCGCACGTGCACGTTGCCTGGCGGCGCACCGAAAAGCAGCAGCCCGCCACCACCAAGTTCCGCGTGCCGGCCGTCGATGCGCCCAACGTCAACGGCGCGCGCGACCTCGGCCTCGCGGTCGTCGGCGACGGCGATGCGGATCTTTCCGCGCTGCGCACCGCCATCGACCAGGGCCGCGTCGCGGTCCTCTACATCGTCGATCCGGGACCCGATGGCTCGATGGGTGACCTCACGTGGCTGCTCGAGGCCCGCAAGGCCGGCCGCGTGCCGGTGATCGTCTATCAGGGCGTGCTGCAGTCGGAACTGTCGAAGGTCGCCGACGTGGTGCTGCCGGGCGCGGCGTGGGTCGAGAAAGACGCCACCTACACCAACGACCAGGGCATGGTGCAGGCCGCCTCGAAGGCCATCAACGCGCCAGGTGAAGCCGTGGAAGACTGGCAGATTCTCACGAGCGTGGCGGCCGCGCTGGGCCTGCCCTACACCTACACCACCTCGCAGCAGGTGCGCGCCGACGTGGCCACGTTCATGTCGGCACGCCCGGAGTACGCGACGCTGACCGAGACCGTGTTCAACCGGCCCGTGAGCGCGGAACACTGGCTGAAGGCCAGCAACCCGATGGAACGCTGGAAGTGGGACACGATGTTCCAGGACCTGCCGCCCGTGAAGGGGCACAACGTGCAGATGGAACAGATGGCCACGGCCACGGTCATTCCGCTTCGCCTCGTTACCGACGAGATCTCGCGCTCATCGGAGTAGCCAGGGGCCAGTAGCCAGTAGCCAGTGGCCAGTAGCCAGTAGCCAGTAGCCAGAAAGACAAGAGCTCTTCTGGATACTGGCCTCTGGATACTGGCTACTGTCTGCTATCCTGTGACCCGAATGGATCGACGATCCGTCCGCATCTCTCTTTTCATCCTCGCCTTGCTTGCAAGCGCGGCCCTTGGGTATCGCGCGATGACCGACGAGGGCGACCTCGTGGCGGCGCGCCAGCGCGGCGCCGCCCTCGACCAGGCCGCCGAAGAGGTCCTCACCGCCCTGCTCGACGCGCGGGGCTCCATGTACGCCTACATCGCGCCCGGGCAGGGCACCTCGTTCTGGGGCGGTCGCGCCGGCACCCTGCTCGACACCTTGCGGCAACGCGTCGTCACGCTCGATGCCGAGGTGGCGGGTTCGGGCGGGTCGCTCTCGGAATCGCTCGACGGCATTGATCAGCTGGCGGCCGCCGACCGTCGCGCGCGGCAGTACGCCGACCGCGGCGAGATGCTGCTTGCCGGCGACGTGCTGTTCACCGAAGTCCGCGACCTGCTGAACGGGTTGACCGAACAGGTGACCGCCGCCCGCTATGCGTTGCGCAACCAATCCGACGCCCGGGTGGCGGCCATCCGCCAGGAACAAGCCGCGCTGGCCGCCGCCGGCATTGGCCTCTGGGTCCTGGTCTCGCTCATGCTGCTGCCCGGCAGCAAGCGCGAAGCCGTCAAGGATCCAACCGAGTGGCGCCAGGAGCTGGCCACCACGCTGAAGGTGACCCCACCAGCCGATGTGCTCAACCTCGACATCAAGAAGGCCGAGCGCGACGAGGTACTAGCCCCGGTCGGGGCCGCGGTGGCGCCTGCAGGCCCGGACCTGAAGACCGTCGCCGAGATCTGCTCCGACCTTTCGGCGCTCGCCGACATCGGCGCGTTGTCGGGGGCGCTGGCGCGGGCCAGCGACTCGCTTGGCGCCAAGGGCCTGATTGTGTGGGTCACCTCGAACGACGGTAGCGCGCTCTCGCCGGTGTCCACCCACGGCTTCGACGCCCGTATCGTCGATCGCATTGGCACCATCGACCGCGCGAGCGCCAACCTCACCGCCGAGGCCTTGCGCGAAAACGCGCCCCGGGTGAGCGCGGCCACCGCCACGGCCGGGGCCGCCATTGCGGTGCCCATGTGCGGGCCGTCCGGACCGGTCGGGGTGCTGTCGGCCGAGCTGCACGCGGGCAAGACCGCCGATGAAGCGTCGGTAGCCATCGCCTCTATTTTCGCAGCCCAGCTCGCCACGTTGACCGCCCCGCTGCCGGCCGCTGCCAAGGCCGAGCAAAGCGTGGAAAGCGCCGCGTCATGAGCCTGACCGTCGTGCTGGCCGAAGACGATCCCGACATTCAACTGGTCGCCCGGCTGTCCCTCAAGCGCGCGGGCTTCGTGGTGCGGGTCGTCGGTAACGGCCAGGAAGCCCTCGACGCCATTCGCCTGGATCCGCCCGACGTGGTGCTGCTCGACTGGATGATGCCCGAGCTTGACGGCCCCGAGACCTGTCGCCAGCTCAAGGCCGATCCCGCAACCGCCGCGATCCCCGTGATCTTCCTGACCGCCAAGTCGCAAGAGGCCGAGATTCAACGCGGGTTGAGCCTGGGCGCCTGCGGCTACGTCACCAAGCCATTCGACGCCCTGTCCCTCGGACAGCAGGTCAAGGACATCGTCGCCTCCAAGACCCCGTGACGATCCGCACGCGGGCGTTTGTGTCCCTGTGGCTCGTCGTGCTCATGGCGACCATCGCCATCGGCCTGGTGGTCGCGGCGCTCAATATTGCCAGCACCATGGACGCTGAGCGCGATCGGCTGGGCCGAATCCAGCAGCTCGACGCCGAGCTGTGGCGCGCCATGCTCGAGTTCACGCAGCTCCAGCTTGAAGAGTCATTGACCGGCACGAAGTCTGACGAGGCCGCCGAGCTGCGCAACGTTATTCTGACGAAGCTCGATGCCATTGCTCCGTTGCTGCACCAGCCGAGCCAGGTGGACCGCTACCGTCGTATTCGCACCGAGCTCGAACAGTGGCTGACCACTGCCAACGATCCGGGCAACACGGCGGCCCTTGAACGTTTCAGGGCCTTCGAGGCCATCAAACCGTTGGTCGCTGACTTCGAGGCCAATCAGTTTCGATTGACGGAAGCGAGCGCCGATCTCCTGAAGAGGCGGCGCGCCATCTTCTTCCAGGTGATCGGACTAATGGCCGGCCTCGCCGTCCTCACCTTGTCGCTCCTGATGCTCTCGGCCAAGCGCGTCCTGCTCGATCCGCTGCGCGAGCTCACCGTGTCGGCCGAGCGCATCGAGCAGGGGGACTTCAGCGCCGCCCACCAGACCCTGCGCGACGATGAGATTGGCGTGCTGGTCAATTCGTTCGCGAGGATGTCGAATTCGATCCAGGCGCGCGAGCGCGAACTGGCCACCGCGCTCAGCGAAACCCGCGAGCTGGCCAGCGTAACGACCGAAGCCCGGCGCCGCGTCGAGGCCGCGCACACCGACCTGCTGGCCACCCTTGAAACCGTGCCCGCGGCGCTGATGATCTTCAACGCCGATGGCAGCGTGCGGCTGCGCAACCGCGCCGCCACCGACGTGTTCGGCATCGAGCCGCAGAACCCAGAGTTGCGCAAGAGCTACTGGGCCCGGTTCAAGCGCGTCGCCAAGGACGGCACGCTGATTCCGCCTGACCAGTGGATCTCGGCACGAGCGCTGGCGGGCGAGCCGGTCATCAACGAGGAACTCGAGATTCACCACCCTGATGGCCGGGTCTTCCCGATCCTCGCCAGCGGCGCGCCGCTCTGCAACGAACTCGGTCACGTCGCCGGGGCGATCGTGGCGTTCCAGGACATCTCGCGGCTGCGCGAAGTCGATCGGCTGAAGGACGAGTTCGTGTCGATTGTCAGCCACGAGCTGCGCACGCCGCTCACCTCCATTCGCGGCTCGGTGCAACTGGTGCTCGACGAGCCGAATGCGGTGCCCCACCCCGAGCACCAGCAGTTGCTGCAGATTGCCCTGAACAACTGCGAGCGGCTGGTCCGCATCATCAACGACATGCTCGACGTCGCGAAGATCGAGTCGGGCAACATCACCCTGAAGCTCAAGCCGGTCAACGTCGTCGACATCGTGCGCCAGTCGATCCAGGTGGTCGAGGGCCCGGCGCGCCTGGCGCAGGTCACGCTCGACGCCAGGTTGCCGGCCCGCCTCCGCCCGGTGATGGTCGACCCCGACCGCATGGTCCAGGCGCTGGTCAACCTGTTGTCGAACGCGGTGAAGTTCGCGCCGCACGGGTCCACCGTGACGATCACCGCCACCGGTTCCGACACCGCCGTCACGCTGACGGTGGCCGATCAGGGCGAGGGCATTGCTCCCGAGAACCTGCACCGCCTGTTCAGGAAGTTCCAGCAGGTCGACAGCTCGTCGTCTCGCCGCAAGGGCGGCACCGGCCTGGGCCTTGCCATTACCAAGGCCCTGGTCGAACAGCACGGCGGGCGCATCTTTGTCGACAGCGAGGTCAACAAGGGCACCCGCTTCTCGTTCACGCTGCCGGCGGCCACGGCCGAAGAGGCCGACGCCGTGCCGTTGGCGCCGGTGGCTGCCAACAAGGACGGCTCGGCGCGCCTCGCCGTCTGCCGCGTGCTGGTGGTCGATGACGATGACGACTTCAGGGTGCTGCTCCGGGCGCAGCTGCACAATGCCGGGTACCAGGTATTTGACGCCCGCGACGCCGCCTCGGCCATGCACATTGCCCGCACCATGCGGCCCGACGCGATCACCGTGGACCTGCTGATGCCGGGCCTCGACGGCTGGGACTTCATCGAGCGCCTGCGCAGCGAGGAAGCGCTGGCGCGCATCCCCGTGATTGTCGTGTCGGGCGTGCCCGAGGCGACCGATTCGCGCCGCCGCCCCGAGGGCGTCGCGGTCGTTACCAAGGGCGAGGGACTGGATCGGCTGCTGCGCGAGATCAGCCAGGCCCTGGGCAGCCGCAAGGGCGCCGCGGTGCTCGTGGCTGAAGACGATGACGACCTGCGGGGGGTGCTGACGGCGTCGCTGACGCGCAACGGCCATCGCGTGTTGCAGGCCCGTGACGGCGCCGAGGCGCTGGCGGCGATCGAACGCGAGCCCGTGGACCTGCTGGTGCTCGACCTCGTGATGCCGAACATCGACGGCTACGAAGTGCTGGCGCGACTCAAGTCGAACCCGAAAGACGCGCGCATCCCGGTGGTGGTAGTGTCGGGCGCCGACCGCTCCTCGAGCGAACTGCGGTCGCTGCGGCTCGGGGCCAACGTGTATCTCACCAAGCCCATCGAGGCCGCGGCACTCACCGAAGAAGTGACCCGCCTGTTGAAGTAGCCAGTAGCCGGTAGCCAGTAGCCAGTAGCCAGTAGCCAGTAGCCAGTAGCCAGTAGCCGGTAGCCAGTAGCCAGTAGACAGTAGCCAGACGCCAGACGCCAGACGATCAGTGCTGCTTCGATCGAATCAAGCCGTTTAACAGTCGCCCGACCTCCCCGGCCTCACCGATTACCGTTGCCATAGCCTCCCGGGAAACGAAACCCAGGCGAATCGTCAACTCGATCTGAGTCTCCAGCTCACACAGGGAGCCGAGGGCGATGGACAGGAACCTGGCGAAATCCGCGTCTGACGACCTGCGTCCTTGACCCTCTGCGATGTTCGATGGGATGGCTGCCGCCGCCCTTCTCATTTGGGACGTCAGCCCGTACCGCTCTTCAGCTGGGAACTGGGAGGTCGAATGGTAGACCAGTTCAGTCAGCGTCATCGCACGTTGCCAGGCAACCAAATCGCGATAGTCCATAGCCAGAGTATCTGACTTAGGGAGCGGCACTTACTGACCCTGGCGCAAACTCTGCACGCAAAGGTGGCGCCTACTGGCTACTGGCTACTGGCTACTGGCTACTGGCTACTGGCACTGGCACTGGCATCTGGCTACTGGCATCTGGCTACTGGCATCTGGATACTGGATACTGACACCTATGGCAAAAAGCGGGGACGAAAAGCAGGAGATCCTGAAACGGGCCGAGAAGGAACGGGTCAAGTTCCTGCGCCTGCAGTTCACCGACATCCTGGGCGTGATCAAGAACGTCGAGGTGCCCGACCGCCAGTTCGCCCACGCCCTCGACGGCAAGATCATGTTCGACGGCTCGTCGATCGAAGGCTTTGTCCGCATTGAAGAGTCGGACATGTACCTCCGGCCGGACCTCTCGACCTTCCAGGTGTTTCCCTGGGCCGATGCCAACGGCGCGCGCGTCGGCCGCCTGATCTGCGACATTGCCAATCCCGACGGCAGCCCGTTCGCCGGTTGCCCGCGCACCACGCTGAAGAACGCCATCGGCCAGGCCGCCGACCGCGGCTTCACCATGATGGCGGGACCCGAAACCGAGTTCTTCCTGTTCCTGCGCCGCGACGGCCGCGCCACCACCGAGACCCACGATCGCGCCAGCTACTTCGACCTGGCGCCCATCGACCTCGGCGAAGACGTCCGCCGCGAGATCGTGATCGCCCTCGAGCAGATGGGCATTGCCGTGGAAGCCGCGCATCACGAGGTCGCGCCCGGCCAGCACGAAATCGACTTTCACTATGACGACGTGTTGACGACGGCGGATAACGTGAGTACCTGCCGGTTCATCGTCAAGAACGTGGCGCTCAGGAATAACTTGCACGCGACCTTCATGCCCAAGCCGATCTACGGCGTGAACGGATCGGGCATGCACACGCACCAGTCGTTGTTCACCGGCGGCAAGAATGCCTTCTTCGATCCCGCCAACGAAATCCAGCTCAGCCAGACCTGCATGAACTACATCGGCGGGCTGCTGCAGCACGCCAAGGGCTTTTGCGCCATTACCAACCCGCTGGTGAACTCATACAAGCGCCTGGTGCCGGGCTACGAGGCGCCGACCGCGATTGCCTGGTCCGAGAAGAACCGCAGTCCGCTCGTGCGCGTGCCGGCGTCGCGCGACAATTCCACCCGCGTCGAGCTGCGCATGCCCGATCCCTCGTGCAATCCCTACCTGGCGCTGGCGGTGATGTTGCGCGCCGGCCTCGACGGCATTGACCACAAGGTGGACCCGGGCCCGCCGGTGAACAAGAACATCTACAAGATGAGCCATCGCGAGCGCCGCCACCTGCGCATCGACGATCTGCCCGCCAACCTCAGCGAAGCGCTGGACGAGTTCGAAAAGGATGCGCTGGTAAAGGAAACGCTCGGCGAGCACATCTTCACGCACTTCCTCGACGCCAAGCGCGCGGAGTGGGACGAGTACATCCGCCACGTCTCGCCGTGGGAGATGGATCGCTA
Organism: Acidobacteriota bacterium; assembly: GCA_030697165.1. Taxonomy (NCBI): domain Bacteria; kingdom Pseudomonadati; phylum Acidobacteriota; species Acidobacteriota bacterium. Next base: position 421,281 of record JAUYQQ010000008.1, on the reverse strand, counting down.
CCTCGGCGTGTATTAGGCAGGGGACGATCGTCCCTCGCCGGTGACGCCAGGTCGGCCTAAAGGGTGACACCAGGTCCGCCTAAAGGCGGACGCTACAGGTGTGGCATCCGGCTTTAGCCGGAGTTTCCCGGCAGAAACACGACTTGTCTCGCCGTAGCCTTGGCGAAGGCGGATGGCACAACCCTTGATATGTAGGGGGTTGGCTGCGGCGGATCACCGGGGGGCGAACTTCAGGCAGGCGCTGGCATCGCCGCCCCTCGGCGGCACTTTTCACGATTCCGCTGCAGCCACTTTTCGCAGGGCGATGGCCTCAGCCGTCGTTCGGAGGGCGATGGCTTTAGCCGTCGTTCGGAGGGCGATGGCTTTAGCCGTCGCCTGCAGGGGACCGACCATGAAAAAGCTACTTGTCACTCTCACTCTTGCGGCAGCTGTCTTCACCGGTTCGTGCGCGTCGATGGGCTCGCGCTCCATCTCCGAGGTGAAGACGAACCCCGGCAAGTTTGCCGATAAGACGGTGACGGTCGAAGGCGTGGTGACCACCTCGTTTGGCATCCCGCTGGTGCCGTTCAAGGTCTACCGCATCAGCGACGGCACGGAAGAGATGCTGGTCATCTCGGACAACAGCCGCACCCCCGGCAAGAACGCCCGCGTCCGCGTGCGTGGCCAGGTTGAGGAAGTGGCGCTGATCGGCGGCCGCTCGTTCGGCCTGCACATCAGGGAGAAGAGCATTAAGTTCCTGTAGGATAACGACTTCCACGTTCGGAGAGCCGGGGCTTCAGCCCCGGCTCCTGGCGACGGCTAAAGCCGTCGCCCTCCGAACGATTCGGCCTTGTGAAATCTAGTACAATGTCCGGGCTGTGGACGCCATTGCACACCCCTCCCCACTAGTCGCGATCATCAACGCGATCATCGCCTCGCTGGGCATTCACGCCGCCATCCCCGACCACATGGTCTTTGTCGGGTTGATCACGCTGTTCATCCTCTTCATCGGCCTGGCCATCCGCTCGCAGTTGAGCGTCGATAACCCCGGCAAGCTCCAGATCGTCCTGGAAGACGTCGTTTCGTTCCTGGTCGGCGTGCTCGAAGACAACATGGGCAGGAAGGGCCGGAAGTACCTGCCCCTGCTCGGCACGCTGTTCGTCTTCATCCTGCTGGGCAACCTGATGGGCCAGATCCCGGGCCTCGGTTCGCCTACCAGCAACATCAACGTGCCGTTCGCGTGCGCGCTCACGCTGTGGCTCTACTATCACGCGCAGGGCGTGATTGCGAACGGGCCGGTCAACTACATCAAGCACTTCGCGGTGATGCCGGGCGTGCCCCTGGCGCTGGCGCCGATGATCTTCGTGATCGAGATCATCAGCCACCTGTCGCGCGTGCTGTCGCTCACGCTGCGCCTGTTCGGCAACATCTTCGGCGAGCACCTCGTGGTGCTGATTCTCGCCAGCATCGTGCCCTTCATTGCGCCGCTGCCGATTCAGTTCCTGGGCTTGATCGTCGGCCCGCTGCAGGCGTTCATCTTCCTGACGCTGGGGGCCATCTACCTGACCGCCGCCACGCACGTGGACGACCACGGGGATGATTACGGCGGCGAACACGGCCACGCGCCGGCACATTCCCACTAGTAGCCAGTAGCCAGTAGCCAGTAGCCAGAAAGGCAAGAGTTCTTCTGGCATCTGGATACTGGCATCTGGTTACTGGTTTATTTTCACCACCACTACAGTTCGGTCATCATTCTGCTCGGCGTCGCCGCAAAACGCCTGGACCGCGCCGAACAGCTCCCCGACAATTTCCTTCGCCGGCTTCGCGTGCGTGCGTTCGATCACCTCGAGCAGCCGCGGCATGCCGAAATCCTCGCCGGCTTCGTTGAACGCCTCGGAAATGCCGTCCGAGAAGAACACGAACACGTCACCGGGCAAGAGCGGCACCTGCACTTCGTCGTAGGCGGAGCTGCCAAATGAGCCGAGCGGCACACCGGGCATGTCGATCGCCGTCGCCTTGCCGTTGGTGCAGCGCACCGGGTACGGCAGCCCCGAGTTGGCGAACGTCACGATCTGCTTCTTGAACTCGAACATCGCGTAGCAGAGGGTGCAGTAGTACTCCTCCAGGTTGCGCTCGTGGAGAATGCGGTTCATGCCGGCCAGCACGGCGGCCGGCGTGCTGCGCTCTTTCTCGAGGCGGCGGCGGAAGGTGCGGCCACGCACCATTTCGCCGATGGCGGCGCCGTACAGCGCCGCCGGGACGCCCTTGCCTGAGACGTCGCCCACCGCCACCACCAGGGTGTTCGGCTCGGGCGACAGGAAGTCGCACAGGTCGCCGCCGAGCTCGCGGGCGGGGTCGAAGTGCCAGGCCACGTCCACCCCGCGCAGCCGCTTGGGCAGCTCCTGCGGCAAGAGCGCCATCTGCACGCGCTTGGCGAAGCGCAGTTCCTTCTCGAAGCGGGCCTCGTTGGCGCGGATCGATTCGTAGAGCCGCGCGTTCTCGAGGGCCACCGCGGCTTCCGAGGCCAGCAGCGTCAGCAGCTTGACGTGGTTCTTGTTGAAGGCGTCGGGCTCCGGGCTTTCGAGGTCGAAGACGCCGATGCAGCGGTCCTTCAGCAGCAGCGGCACGACCAGCTCCGATCGCACGCCCGGCACTGCCTGGATGTAGCGCGGGTCCTTCAGCACGTCGGGTACCAGCACCACTTCCTTGTGCAGCGCGGCGTAGCCGACCAGGCCTTCGCCCAGCTTGACCGGCTCCATGGCCGCCGGGTCGTCGCCGTACTTGATGGCCACCTTCATCTCGAGCATGCCCGAATCTTCGTCCAGCAGGAGGATCCCGAAGATGCGGTAGTCGATCACCCGCTTGATCAGGTGGGCCAGGCGCGTCAGCAGCTCGTCGGGGTCGAGAATCGCGGTCATCTCTCGGCCGATCTCGGCCAGCGTTTCCAGCGTCTCGGTGTACTCGCGCTCCGACTCGAACAGGCGGGCGGTGGCAATGCCCTGCGCCACGTGGGCGCCGAACTGCCGCAGGATCCACTCGTCGCGTTCGGTGAACGCGCCCAGCTGATCGCTCAGCAGGTTGAGGGCGCCAATCACCTTGGCCTTGTTGCGCAGCGGCACGACCAGCTGCGACTTGGCCCCGGGCACCACCGCCAGGTAGCGCGGGTCGGAATCGACGTCGTTCAGCAGGATCGGCCGCTGCTCGGCGACGGCCGTGCCGACAATGCCCTGGCCGACCTGCAGCGTGAAGTGCTGGACGATTTCGTCGGGGTAGCCCTCGGCGTAGGCAATGGTCAGCTCCTCGCGCTTCTCGTGGAGCAGGTAGACCGAGAAGACGGTGAACTTGGTGAGCCGGGAGATCAGTTGTGGGATGCGCTCGAGGAGGGTGTCGAGGTCGAGCACCGAGCTGACCTCGCGCCCGAGCTCCGCGAGAATGGCCAGCAGCTCGGCGTCCGAAGCCGTGCTGCTGGCGGCGCCATGCGGCGCTGATTCAGTCATTGTTCTGATTAGTATCCAGTATCCAGATGCCAGATGCCAGAAGAGCCCTTGTCTTTCTGGCTACTGGCTACTGGCTACTGGCTACTGGCTGGCTACTGGCTACTGGCTACTGCAGGCAACGTGTACTTGGTCACCCAGTCGTGGATCCGCTGCATGCGGTCCTTCTGATGATAGTACTCCGTAATGCCGTGACCTGCTCGCGGGTAGAGCACCAATTCGGTGGGCTTGCCGCGGTCTTTCAGCCCGCGGTACAGCTCCAGCGCCTGGCCCACCGGCACCCGCTCGTCATTGGCCCCATGCAGGATCAGCGTGGGCGTCGTCACCTTGTCGATGTGTGACATGGCCGAGCGCTCCAGGTACAGCGGCAGTGTCTTTTCGTTCGGAATGCCGCCGAAGTAGCTGATCAGCACGCTCGGAATGTCATTGGTGCCGTACATGCTCCACATGTTGGTCAGGCCGGCACCGACCATGGCCGCCTTGAAGCGGGTGGTCTGGGTGATCACCCACGCCGTCATGTAGCCGCCGTAGCTCCAGCCGATGTGCGCCAGCTTGTCGGGATCGGCAATGCCGCGGGCGACCAGCGCATCGACGCCGGTCATGATGTCCTTGTAGTCGCCGCCGCCCCAGTCGTTGATGTTGTGCTGCAGGAACTTCTCGCCGTAGTTCGTGCTGCCGCGCGGGTTGGGATAGAACACCGCCCACCCCTTGTTGGCCCACACCTGGCCGCCCTCGAGCCCGCCCAGCCGGAAGCCGTTGACGAAGGCGCCCGCCGGGCCGCCGTGCGCGACGACCAGCGTCGGGTACTTCGTGCCGGCCGTGAAGCCCACGGGCTTAAGCAGCACGCCTTCCACTTCGAGGCCGTCCGCCCCCTTCCAGGTGACCACTTCGGTGTCGCCCTGCGCGAGCTCGGCCAGCTGTGGGTTGGTGTTCGTGAGCTTGCGGAAGTTCTGGTACGCCGGGTCGGTGACGTAGACCTCCGACGCCTGGTCGGGCGTATCCATGGTCAGGGCAATGGTGCGGCCATCGGTGCTGATCGAGATGCCCTGCAGCGTCTTCCTGGAGCTCAACTGCGTGTAGCGGCCGGTGGTGAGGTCGTACGCGAACGCCTCGTTGTAGGCGCGCTTGCCGGCGACGAACACCACGCGATTGCCTTCGGCCGTCCACACCGGGTTGCCCGCATCGGTATCGAAGCCAGGCGACGACACGTCCTTGATCGACCTGGCGGCGACGTCGTACAGCATCAGCTTCGACTGCATGGTCACGCCCGGCGCCGTGCCGTCAGGCAGCGGCGCGCCGGTGTACGGTTCCGACGTCCAGGCAATCGACTTGCCGTCGGGTGACCAGCGCGGCGAGGTGTCGCTGCCGAAGTTGGTGCTGATCTTCTCGACCTGCTTCGGCTCGAGACTGGCCAGGTAGATATCGCGGCGGTTGTCGCGCAGCATGGGCGTGGCGCCGCCGCCGAACACGAAGCGCTTGCCGTCGGGCGCCCAGGACGGCGCGCCAGCCACGGTGTAGGTCTTGCCTTCGGTGATGCGCGTGGCGGGATTGGTCGACGTCCACGACCCAGATGTGGGCGTAGCGAAAATCTCCTTCGAACACGCGCTCGTCATCGCGCTTCCTGATGTTGGCTTCTTCTTCCGCGCTGCGCGGGTCGATCGCGACATAGGCAATGCGCGTGCTGTCGGGCGACCACGAGTAGCTCGAGACGTTCTCTTTGCTGTCGGTCAGCTTCCACGCCTCGCCGCCGTCCGCGCGCATGACGTGGACCTGCGCCTTGACCTCTTCGCCGGCGCCGCGCGCCGACACGAAGCTGATGTAGCGGCCGTCGGGCGACCATTGCGGCTGGGTGTCGCCCTTCTCGCCCGAGGTGAGCTGGCGGGCCGGCGTGGCGCCGCTCGTCGGCACGATCCAGATGTGCGTCCGGGCCTCCATCCGATCTTTCTCCGCGACCCACTGGCGAACCGTGTACAGCACCTGGGCGCCATCCGGCGAAATGGTCGCCCCGCCCACCGCCTTCACATTCAGCACATCGTCGAAGGTGACGGCCCGCTTTGACTGGGCGAACGGGTTCGTGAGCGAGACGGCCAGCAGGGCCACGGCCACCAGGGTCTTGCGCATCAGGTCCTCCAAGGGGCGAAGTATAATTCTTATCTTCATGGAGATTGCACTTCCGCTGGACTACACGGCGATCGCACGGATCATTCCCCATCGCTTCCCGTTCCTGCTCGTGGACCGCATTACCGAGTTTGCGCCCGACCAGCGGATTGTCGGCATCAAGAACGTGTCGATTAACGAGCCGTACCTCAGCCGCCACAACGGCGGGCCGCCGACGTTGCCGCCGACGGTGCTGATGGAGGCCGTGGCTCAGGTTGGCGCGATCCTGATTCTGGCCAAGCCCGAGAACGAGGGCATGCTGATTTTCTTCCGTGGCATGGAGCGCGTGCGCTTTCGCGGGCCGGTGCATGCCGGCGACCAGGTGGTGATCGAGGCCAACGTCAAGCGCCTGAAGAGCCGCATGGGCGTGCTCGACGGCCGCGCGCGCGTCGGCAACAAGGTCGTGATTCACGGCACCATGACGTTCGCGCTCGGGGCTGAGTAGTAGCCAGTAGCCAGTAGCCAGTAGCCAGAAAATGCAGCGACTGCCTCGAATTGCCAGCCTCACGACTGAAGACGCCGGATGGGGCTTCTTCCTTTGCACCTACAAGGAACTGCGCGCCGGCCGCAGCGGCAGCGAGTTCGTGATCCTGAACCTGCAAGACGCCACGGGGCAGACCACCGGCAAGATTCTGCAGGACGTCGAGCGGGTCAAGGGCGAGTTCGAGGCCGGCGAGTTCGTGCGCGTCGAAGGGCGCGGCAGCCTGTACAACGGCCAGGTCCAGCTGGTGCTCTCGACCATTCGCCGGGTCAATCCCGAGCAGGACCGCTTGCAGGGCTTTCGCGAGGATGAATGCATCCTGAGCGCGCCGCGTCCCATCGACGAGATGTGGGAGGAGCTGCAGGCGCGGCTGCGGGGCGTGAAGAACGATCACCTGCGCGTGCTGCTGAACCGCATTACCACCGATCACGCCGATCAGCTGAAGACCTGGCCGGCGGCGCAGACCATTCACCACGCCTATCGCGGCGGCTTCCTGGAACACATCACCAAGATGGCCGAGGCCGGCGCGCTGCTATCGCGCGCCTATGGGGCAGACGATGACCTGGTGCTGGCGGGAGTGGTGTTGCACGACATCGGCAAGCTGCAGGAGCTGGCCTACGAGGGCGGCAGCGGCAGCTACACGCGCGACGGCAACATGGTGGGCCATATCGCGCTTGGCCTGATCATGGTGCGCGAAGCCATCAACGGCATCAGCGGCTTCCCGCTCGAGCTGCGCGCCCAGGTCGAACACCTCATTGCCTCGCACCACGGCACCCGCGAGTACGGCTCGCCGGTCGAGCCCAAATCGATCGAGGCGTTCATCCTGAACTCGGTGGACGAACTGGACGCGAAGATCAACCAGGTCCGCCGCGCCATCGCCGAAGACCCTTCGTCAGACGAATTTACCGGCTGGCATAAACGGCTGAGCCGGGTGTTATACAAAGGGTTCAAACACTAGGGTTCAATCACGTAGGTTCAATCACGTAGGTTCAATCACGGGGGTTCAATCACGGGGGTTCTCAGAACCATCGTGGTAGAACCATCGTGATAGAACCTTCGTGTTTGAACCCTCGTGCTTGAACCTACTTCTTTCCGACGATCCACGCCCCGGTCAGCACCAGTCCCGCCGCGAGAAGAATGCGAGGCGACAGCGGTTCGCCGAGCAGCACTGTGCCGAGCGCGACCGCGATGATCGGGTTGATGTAGGCGTACAGCGACACCAGCGACAGCCGCAGGTGCTGGATGGCATAGATGTAGGCGGAGTACGCCACGAGCGATCCGGCAATCGATAAGTACGCCATCGCGCCGAACGTCCGCGGCGTGAATGACAACTCGGCCCAATCGCCGCGCACGGTGGCGGCCGAGAGCAGCATCACGCCGCTGAACACCATTTGCAGCGCCGCCGACGGAAACGGATCGTCGCCAAGCTCGTGCCGCTTGGCATAGGAGGTCCCGATCACCCAGCCCACGCATGCCAGCTGGATAGCGATCACGCCGCCGACAAACGCGCGTCCGCTCGCGCCCCCCTGCGACAGCTCGGGCCACACCAGGATGACAATGCCCGAAAAGCCAATACTGAGGCCAGCCAGGGCGCGGCCCGAAAAGCGGTCGCCATTGGGCAGCAGGCGCTCGACGAGCGCCGACCAGAACGGCGTGGTCGCAATCAACACCGCCGTCAGGCCGCTGGCCACGTACTGCTGCGCGAACACCACGAAGCCGTTGCCGACAATATTCATCAGGAACCCGAGCAGCACCAACGGGCCCCACATGCGCATGGGCGGCAGGCGCCGGCCGGTGGCCAGCAGGAGGCCGCAGAGCAGCAGCCCCGCCGACATCCAGCGCAGGCCCGCCACAAGCAGCACCGGCACGGTCTCGAGCGCGACCGTGATACCCAGGTAGGTGGTGCCCCAGATGATGCAGACGGCGACGAACGAGAGATGCGCAAGGCTCACGCGCCGCCTTCGCCTTGGCTTCGGCGGGCCAAGCTTGTGAGCGTCTTCTCTTTAGGAATCGCGATGCGCGGATCCTCTTTCACCGTCTCGAGCACGATCGTGGTCTTGGTGGACGTGACCGACTGCGCCGACGCGATCTGCTGGCGGAGGATCTGCCCCAGGTGCTCGGCATCGCGCGCCCGCACCTTCAACAGGTAACAGTCGTCGCCGGCCACGTGATGCACCTCGAGCACTTCAGGAATCTTGCTGAGCTCGATCGCCGACGGCATGTCAGGCCCATGCTCCGACGTCCGCACCGACACAAACGCCAAAAGACCGCGATCGACCACATGGGGGTCGATCAGCGCGACGTAATCCTTGATAATGCCCTTTGCCTCGAGCTTCTTGAGCCGTTCGGTCACCGCCGACGGCGCCAGGCCAACGGCTTTGGCGAGTTCGGCCTGGGATGTTCTGGCGTTGTACTGGAGAATATCCAGTATTGAGCCGTCAATTTCGTCGATCATTCTGAAATATTAGCTAATTACTGGATTTCATTCAATACATGAGCTTCTGGAATGAAGCCTCGCCGGCCGCCAAGAAGGCCCTGATTGCCGCCTCGCTCGGCTGGCTGCTCGACGCCTTTGACGTGATGCTTTACGCCCTGGTCCTCACCCACGTGGTGAAGGACCTCAATTTGACCCTGGCGACGGGAGGGCAGCTGGCGTCGCTCACGCTGGCCGCGTCGGCCCTTGGCGGGTTGGTCTTTGGCGTCATCGCCGACAAGTTGGGCCGCACCCGCGCGTTGTCGCTCAGCATCCTGTTGTATTCGGTGTTCACGTTCGCCTGTGGCCTGGCGCAGAACGTGTGGCAGCTCGCCATCTTCCGCTTCCTGCTGGGCCTCGGCATGGGCGGCGAGTGGGCGAGCGGCGCCACGCTCGTCAGCGAAACGTGGCCCGAGAAGCACCGCGGCAAGGCGCTCGGCATCATGCAAAGCTGCTGGGCCATCGGCTACGGCGCCGCCGCCGTCGTCGTCGCGCTGGTGCTCCCCACCTACGGCTGGCGCGCGGTGTTCTTCGTGGGCATCATCCCGGCCCTCTTCACGCTGTGGATCCGCAAGAACCTCGAAGAGCCCGAGATGTGGCTTCGGTCCAAGGCGGATGTGGCGTCCGGCTTTCTTGTCCGCCGTAGCCTTGGCGAAGGTGGAAGCCGGACCTCGGGACCTGTAGCATCCGGCTTTCTTGTCCGCCGTAGCCTTGGCGAAGGTGGAAGCCGGATTTCGGGCGTCTCGCTGACGATCGTGGTGACCCTGACGCTAATGAACGCCGCCACCATGTTTGCGTGGTGGGGCTTGAACCTCTGGGTGCCGTCCTACCTCTCGCTGCCGGTCGAGCAGGGCGGCATCGGCCTCTCCACGACCACCATGTCGATGTTCATCATTGCCATGCAGGTGGGCATGTGGCTCGGCTACGTCACGTTTGGTTTCATCAGCGACAAGTTCGGCCGCAAGCCGACCTATGTGACCTACCTGGTGTTGGCGGCGGCGCTGGTGTGGGCGTACGGCTCAACGCGCGAGCCCATGTACCTGCTCGCCCTCGGCCCGTTCGTCGCGTTCTTCGGCACGGGTTACTTCAGCGGATTTGGCGCAGTGGCCTCGGAGATCTTCCCCACCGCCATTCGCGCCACCGCGCTCGGCGTGACCTACAACAGCGGGCGACTCCTCAGTGCAGCCGCCCCCTTCATAATCGGCGGCCTCGCCCAGTCACAAGGATTCGGGCTCGCCTTTTCAATAACAGCGCTCGCCTATCTGGCAGCCGCTGTGCTGTGGCTCGGCATTCCGGAGACTAGGGGACGGCGGATGGTGTAGTTCAAACACGAGGGTTCAAGCACGGTGGTTCAAACAGGAGGGTTCAAGCACGGTGGTTCAAGCACGATGGTTCTAAGAACCCTTGTGATTGAACCCTTGTGATTGAACCGTCGTGATTGAACCGTCGTGATTGAACCGTCGTGATTGAACCGTCGTGATTGAACCGTCGTGATTAACTAACGCGGTTCGTTCGATTGCTTTCGTCTGAAACGAGCGTAGTCGTTTCCGCCGCAATCCGCACGCAGTTGCGGCCATCGTCTTTTGCCCGGTACAGCGCCTGGTCGGCGCGGGCGATCACCGCCTGCACGTTGACCTCGCCCGGCAGCGTCTGCGCCAGGCCGAAGCTTGCGGTCACCGTCAGCGCTTCGCCGGCCCACGGTACGGGCCGTTCGGCGATCTCCTTGCGCAAGGTTTCGGCCACGCGACGGGCGCCGTGCAGCGGCGTCTCCGGCAGCAGCACCAGGAACTCCTCGCCACCGTACCGGCACTTGAGGTCCGAGCCGCGCAGCACGTCCTTCATGCGCTTGCCGACCGCGCCGAGCACCGCGTCGCCGCACAGGTGGCCGTGGCGATCGTTCACGTCCTTGAAGTGATCCAGGTCGAACATGATCAGCGTTACCGGCGTCTGGCTGCGACGGGCGCGGCGCAGTTCCGCATCGATCACGTCCAGGGAATGGCCGCGCGTGAAGCAGCCGGTCAGCGCGTCGCGCACGCTGTTCTCTTTCACCTCGCGGAACAACTGCGCGTTCTTCACCGACACCGCCAGCAGCGCCGCCGCCGCTTCGAGAATCCGCCGCTTGTCGGCCGGCAACTGGCCCGCCTCGGTCTTCACGCCCAGCACTCCCATGGCGGTGCCGCCGACGATGAGGGGGATGCCGATGGTGCGGGGTGCGCTCAGTTCGGTCGGGGTCTTGTCGGCGCCGGCCAGCAACTGCTCGGCCAGGTCGTCCCACTGCAGCACCTCTTCGGCGCCGCGCGTGTCGCCCGACAGCGCCTGCCATTCATTGCCCTCGCGCACGAGCACCCAGAGCTTGTCGGTGCCGGCCAGTTCGTGCAGGTGCGAGCCAATCGCGATCCGAATCGAATCGAAGTCGAGCGAGCGGCCCAGCGACTGGCCGAACGACACCAGCCGCTCGAGTTCCGCGGCGCGGTGCTGCGCGGCCCGGGTCGCCGCTTCGGCCGCCGCTGCCTTCGCGTGTTCCTGGGCGTTGCGGCGGTATTGGTGGAACAGGAACGCGACCATCAGCAGCGCGAGCGCCGGGATCAGTGTGAGGCCGCTCTGCTTCTCGATCTCGCGCGCGTAGTCGAGCATGCGCGAAATGGGCGAGGAGAAGATGACGATCAGCGCCGTTGTGAGGGCGCCGATGAGCAACAAATCCTGGCGGCCAAACAGCTTCATTGGAACAGGGTCAGTATCCAGTATCCAGTAGCCAGATGCCAGTATCCAGATGCCAGTATCCAGAAGAACTCTTGTCTGGCTACTGGCTACTGGCTACTGGCTACTGGCTACTGGTATAAATGTTCCCCATGAAGACGCTCGCGAAACCCTTCACGATCCTGCTCGGAATTGCCGGGCTGGCTCTGGCCACGACCGTGGCGATTGCCGCCGCCGGTCAGGCTGCGGCTGCGAAGCCGGCGGCTTCGTCCAAGCCCCCAAGCCCCCAAGCCCCCAAGCCCGCTGTAGTTCGCAAGACCGCGCCGCCCTTGCCGGCCATGGGCTTTGCGCCCGTGCGGCCCATGGACGTGGTGCGCGCCACCTACGACTTCGCCGCGCAGCACCCCGAGATCCTGTCGTTCGTGCCGTGCTACTGCGGCTGCGGCGCCGACGGCCACAAGCACAACGAGTCGTGCTTCATCGCCCGTCGCGATGCCAAGGGCAACGTGCTCGAGTGGGACACGCACGGCTTCGGCTGCACCATCTGTATCGATGTCGCCAAGGAGGCCATGCAGATGTACTCGTCGGGCGCCGACGTGGTCTCCATCCGCGCCGCGATCGAGAAGAAGTGGACGCCGGGCAACGCTGCCGGCAAGACTCCCACGCCGTTTCCACCGAAGAAGTAACGGGTGGACGTGTTTCAGGCCGTTCCCGAGGGTGTCTACGTCGGCACGCTCCGAGCGGCCAGCACCGCAACGCTCGCCGCGAATCCCCACCTGAAGGTCATCTTCGGCTACCCACCCGAGACGGCAGAGACGCTCGTTCAGCCGTTCGACAGTTCCCGCTTCGTGGATGCGGAGGCGCGCACCTTGTTCATCGAGCGCCTCGACCGCGACGGCGTCGTCACCGACCACCTGCTGCGCCTGCGCCGCGTGGACGGCGCCCCGATCTGGGTAGAAGTAACGGCAAGTGCCACCTACGCCAGGAGAGCCGGGGCTTCCTTGTCCGCCGGAGCGCATAGCGCGAAGGTGGAAGCCCCGGCTGAGGGCGCGGCTCTCCACATCGAAGCGCTGATCCGCGACGTCAGCGACCGCAAGAAGCTCGACGACCAGTCGCGCGACGGCCGCTACCAGTTGCTGCAGGCCGAGAAGATGGCCGCGCTCGGCCAGACCATTTCCGGCGTCGCCCACGAGCTGAACAACCCGTTGGCCACCATTCTTTCGTGGGCCGAACGGCTCGCCGAACGAAACGTGGACGACAAGACGCGCCAGGGGCTGGAGGTCATACTCGCCGAGTCGGAACGCGCCGCCCGCATTGTGCGCAACCTGCTGACCTTCGCGCGCAAGCGCCAGACCACGCGCGCCATGGTGGACCTGAACCAGGTGGTGCGCGAAACGCTGGCGCTGCGCGCCTACGAACAGAAGGTCAACAACATCCAGGTGGTCGAAGCGCTGGCGAGCGGCTTGCCCGACGTGTTTGCCGACGGCCACCAGATCAAGCAGGTGCTGCTCAACCTCCTCATCAACGCCGAGCAGGCCTGCCTCGGCGCCCACGGCCGCGGCACCATCGTCGTGCGCACCTCGCACGATGCCGATCGCGGCTCCGCCGTGCTCGAGGTGAATGACGATGGGCCGGGGATTGCGGAAGAGCGGCAGGGACGGGTGTTCGACCCGTTTTTTACGACGAAGGAGGTGGGACAGGGCACCGGCCTTGGGTTGACCGTCGCCTACGCGATTGTCAACGAACACAGCGGCCGCATCTGGCTCAGCTCAAGCGGCGTGGGTACCTCGTTCTTCGTGGAGCTGCCGGTGAGCGGCCAGCACCTGAACGCGCCGGCCGCGCGCGCGGCGCAGCAGCCGATCTCGCTCGAAGCGTTCAAGGGCTTGCGCGTGCTGGTGGTGGAAGACGAGCCGGCGCTGGCCGTGGCCGTGTCTGAAGCGCTGGAGGATGCCGGGTTCACCGTCGATCGCGCCGGCGACGGCGAAGAGGGCCTGACCCGCCTCACCGAAGCCAGTTACGACCTGATCGTGTGCGACCTGAAGATGCCGCGCATCGACGGCATGCAGTTCTATCGCGCGATGGCGGCGGCGACGCCGGCGCTGGCGCGGCGCGTCATTTTCGTGACCGGCGATGTCGCCGGCACCGACGCGGAGCGTTTTCTCGAAGAGACCGCGTGCCGCTGGCTCTCCAAGCCTTTCAGGTTGGGCGACTTGCTGCGCGCCGCCCGCGACACGTTGTCCTGATCGACGACCAATACCAATCCCGCTCGCTTCTGAGCCGCATGCGACACGCGCGTATCGGATTCGGGTAAAGAGGCTTTTGCCATTTTGGGTTTCATGATCGCGGCAGCCCCGATCCCTGATCCCTGATCCCCGATCCTTGATCCCTGATCCCCGATCCCTGATCCCTGATCCCCGATCCCTGCCTCGAACGCGGCAAACGCCGCCTTGAGCGCCGCCGAGGCCGCGATCGGCGTGCTCTCGGCGCCCAGGGCGTCGCGCAACCGCTTGATGGCGCGCGCGTGCAACTGCGACACCCGCGATTCGTTGACGCCGAGCTCGGCGCCAATGTCCTTCATGGTCGCTTCGTTGTAGTAGTAGAGCGCGATCACGCGCTGCTCGCGTGCCGGCAGCGTGGCTATGGCGTTGCGGACGCGGCCCTTTACTTCGTCGCGCTCGTACTGCAGGTCGGGGCGCTCGGGTTCGGCCGGCACCATCACCGCGGGCAGTTGCGATTCGTCCACGTTCTCGGCGCTCGAGAAGGGCGAGGTCGATTCAATGGTGTTGATGCGCACGATCGTCTTGCCCAGGCGCTTTTCGTCGGAGCCGATCTCGTTGGCCAGGTCGGCCAGCGAGGGCTCGTGACCAAGCGTCTTGCGCAGCTTCTCGCGCGCGGCCTCGAGCTCGCGCCGCACCCGGCGCACCCCGCGTGGCCAGGCGTCCTTGCGTAGCGCGTCGATCATGGCGCCACGAATACGCCGTTCGGCGAACGTCTCGAACTTGATGCCCCGCGAGTCGTCAAACCGGTGGGCCGCGTCGATCAGGCCGATCACGCCGTCCTGGACCAGGTCGCTCAAGTCGATCGAGTGCGGCATGGTGGCGGCCATGCGCCGGGCCAGGGCTTCCACAAAGGGGATGCCGGCTTCGACGCGCGGATTGGCTTGGCCCGCCGTAGGATTTGCGAGGGCGGATGGGTCAGTCATCGGGGTCATCTCAAGAATCTCCGTTGCCTGCCCTAAGGCAAAGGTGATGCCTGAGCTGTGTCAGGGTGGTCAGCAGCGTGCAGGCTGCCAGCGCTACCGTGCTAAAGACCTTTAATTGCAGTGACTTACACGCATCTGCCCAAGCCGGCATTGTCGAAACTGCGTCTGGTTACACTGCGATCGGCGCCAAAATAATGGCGTTTTACCCGAGCAGTCGGTCATAGAATTGGCGGGCAAAATTTATTTGGTACAGGCACTTACGGTTTTGGTGGATTTGACGAATTTGGGAAGTTGGGTCCAGCAGCGGCTGGACCTCTGAGGGAAGCTCCGGCTTCCGCCTTCGCCAAAGGCTACGGCGGGACAAGAAAGCCGGAGGCTACATCGGAAGGCTACTGGCTACTGGCTACTGGCTATTTGGGATCGGCGACCGTCTGGCGCAGCTCGCGCGAGACGGCCATGGCCTGGAGCGCGGCGCTCACGACCTGCGACGCGCGCGCCTTCTGCGCCGCGTCCTGCGCCTTGGTCTCGAGCAACTCGGCGTGCGCGAGTATCACGCCGAGCTGATTGTTCAGCCGGTGGAGGAGTTCACGAGAATCTTCTCCTGCCATTGCTTGCCTTTGCTCTATCAGGGGCGTTTCGTAGAGGCGCACGTCAGTGCGCCCTACGCCACGGCATTCGGGCTGTTCGGATGCTTGGTGCCATCCGGCTCGCGCCACAACGTATCCACGAAAATCCGGATGCTGCCGCCGGCGGTTCGCAGGTACTCGACCTTGTTCGCCGCGATCCAGTTGTAGATCGTGCGCCGGCTGACACCGACCATCTCGCACGCCTTCATGATGCTGACTGTTTGCCGTTCCACTGGGGTTGCCTCCACAGGGTTGTATCGGACCTTGCCAGCGTGAGATTAGGCGCGCAGCCCTTGACACCTGCGTGCAACCCCGTCAATATTCTGACAATCCATGGCGCACCTGCTGCTCGTCGATGACGAAGAATCGCTGAGAAGTGTTGTAGCAGAACGACTTACGGACCACGGCTTCGACGTCGTCCAGGCCGCCGACGGCGAGTCGGCCCTCAAGGCGCTCGACGGCTTTGCCTTCGACGTCATCGTGTCGGACATGCGCCTGCCGGGCGTGGACGGCCGCCAGGTCATCGACGCCGCCCTCACCCGCTACCCCGGCATCGTCGCCATCGTCGTCACCGGTTACGGGACGGTGAAGGACGCGGTGGACGTCATCAAGCGCGGCGCCGCTGACTTCATCTCCAAGCCGTTCCAGTTCGATGAGTTGTTGCACGTGCTGACCAACGCGCTCGAACAGAAGCGGTTGAAGAGCGAGAACGCGTACCTGCATCGGCAGTTGGACGAGCGGTTCGGGCTGGGGTCGATGGTGGGCAGGAGCGCGGCCATGCGCGCGCTGTTTCAGCTGATCGAGACGGTCGCGCCGACCGCGGCCACTATCTTGATCAACGGCGAAACGGGAACCGGTAAGGAGATGGTCGCGCGGGCGATTCACCAGACCAGCCCGCGGCATCGCGAGCGGTTCGTCGCCATCAACGTCAGCGCGATTCCCGAGGCGCTGCTCGACGCCGAGTTGTTCGGCCACGTGCGCGGCGCGTTCACGGGCGCCGTGGCCATGCGGCAGGGCCGGCTCGAGCAGGCCGACAAGGGCACGCTGTTCCTGGATGAAGTGGGCACCATGCCCATGGCGCTGCAGATGAAGATGCTGCGCGTGCTGCAGGAGCGCGAGTTCGAGCGCATTGGCGACAACCGTACCGTCAAGGTGGATGTTCGCATTGTCGCGGCGACGAATGCGGACCTGCTGAAGATGGTGAAGGACGGGACGTTCCGCGAGGACCTGTACTACCGCCTGAACGTGATCGCCGTGCAACTGACGCCGCTACGCGAACGCCCTGACGACATCCCGCCTCTGGTGCAAAACTTCCTGCGGAAGTTTTCTGATCGGGAACCGGGAACCGGGAACCGGGAGTCGGGCGGTTCGCGACTCCCGACTCCCACCTCCGCTAAAGCTTCGGCGGACAGGCCCGACTCCCGACTCCCGACCGTCTCTCAAGAAGCCATGAGACGTCTAATGGCTCATCCCTGGCCCGGCAACGTGCGCCAACTCGAAAACGCCATCGAGCGGGCGCTGGCCATGCTGGGCGGCCGCACGCAGATCGAGGTGGCCGACCTGCCGCCCGACCTGCAACTGGCGGAGCCGGAAACCGTCACGCCGTCGGTCGACCTGCCCGAGGGCGGCATCGACCTGCCGGCGATGATCGCGCAGATCGAGAAGGGCCTGATCGATCGCGCCCTGGCCCGCACGGCGCAAAATCGCGGCGCCGCCGCCCGTTTGCTCGGACTCAAGCGAACAACCCTCGTCGAAAAACTCAAGCGCATGTAGAGGCGGGTCTTCAGATGTGGCGTCCGGCTTTCTTGTCCGCCGAAGCCTTGGCGAAGGCGGAAGCCGGACCATTGAGCACACAAAGTGAGGGCATCGCCGGCGGCGGCCGCTCGTCATTCGCTTCCGTGCTCTCTTCGCGACGGCTATCAACTCGCAGCTCAGGGCGGGCTACGTTCCCCTTCGCAGCGAGTTGTCAGTAAGTAACCTGTCCGCCGGGCTCTGCCCGGCTCTCGCCGGCTACGTTCGCACTCCAGCGAACGACGAGCGGCCGCCTCCGGTAGGCGGTGAGCATCACGCAGCGAGGGCGTCGCTGCGAAAAAAGAGTACTGACGGTGCGTTTTATTGAGCGCTACCCAGCGAATTTTTTCGCAGCGATGCCCTCGCTGCGTGTGCGAACTGATGCTCAGCTGCGTCGGATCACCTGGTCCGTGAATACCGTCACATCCTTCGCCTGCTGCAGCAACAAATCCACCGGCGTCGTGCGCTGTGTGCGCGACAACGCGGCTTGCAGCACGGGCAGCTTGCGCGGACCGACGGCGATCAGCCAGACCTTCTTGGTGCGCAGCACGAACGGCAGCGACAAGGTGAGCCGGCGCGGTGGGGGCTTAGGCGCGTCTTCGACGGCGACCACGCGCAGGTCGTCGACCATCAGGGCGCGATGGCCTGGGAAGAGCGAGCAGATGTGGCCGTCTTCGCCGACGCCCAGCAGCGCCAGGTCGAGGCCGCCGCTCTTCAGCTCGCGCGCGAGGACGGCGTCGTACTTCATGGCGGCGGTGCCCAGGCTCGACATGCCGGGGCGGTCGAGCGAGGCATCAAAGGCCATCCGAAACGCTTTCGGGGCCTTGTCGCCGAGCGGGTCCAGCAGCATCCGCTGGGCGACGCCGTAGTTACTGTCGGGGTCTTCGGGCGGCACGGCGCGCTCGTCCGCCCAGAACAGCGAGATGCGCGACCAGTCCACGTTGGCGTTTTTCAGGGCGCCCAGGAAGATCAGCGCGGTGGTCCCACCAGATAGAGCGCACGTGCGCGTGGCACCCCCCACATCTTCCTTGTCCGCCGTAGCGCCCTGCGCGGAGGTGGAACCAGCCCAGCGTTCGAACGCCTCGGTCAGACGCGGGCGCAACTCGTCGATCCGGGCGACCACCAACTCCATTCCGAGTTAGCATACTTCGTAGATCATTCGATCGGTCACCCGTTCACCAGATCGCGAGATCGCAAGATTCGATCGTCAAATCACCAAATCACCAAATCACCAGATCGCGAGATCACCCCATGCCCCCCCGCTACGTCTACTGGACCATCATCGTTGACGGCCAGCCAACCGCCTTCCGGTCCGGTTCCCTCGAAGACATCATGCCGACCTTCAACCGCTTGAAGGAGAAGCAGCCGAACGCCGAGCTCAAGTGGTTCCAGAATGGCCAGCTCTGGCCGTCGCGCCACGACGCGCAGGACTTCATGCGCGCGCGCGGCGAGCGCGGCCGCGCCAAGGATCCGCGGCAGTCCGCCTCCGCTGAAGAACGCCCCTGGAACGCCAAGCCGGAGTGGAAGACCCGCTCGACGTTCTCAGCGAAATCCGACAAGCCGCGCGTGAATCGCGACACTCCCGCTGGTGAGCGCCCCGCGTGGGTCCCGAAGAGCGCTGCACCGAAGAAAGATGTAGCCTCCGGCTTTCCTGTCCGCCGTAGCCTTGGCGAAGGTGGAAGCCGGAGTTCGGGCGACAAGCCGGCGCCCCGAGCCTCAAGCTGGGGCGAGGGCGAAGACAGGCCCGCCGGCCAGGCCCGTAGCGACCGCAAACCCGAGTGGAAGCCCAAGGGCGCGTTCAAGCCCAAGGAGGCCGGTCATGCCTCCGGCTGGGGCGAGAAGCCTGGTTGGAAACCGAAGGGCGACGCGGGCGGTAAGCCCGAGTGGAAGCCGAAGACACCAGGAGGGCGGCCCTTTACGGGCCGCCGTGAAGAGACGTCGTCGGCTGATAAACCCGAATGGAAACCTAAGGGCACGTTCAAGCCCAAGGAAGAAGGCCACCGGCCTCCCCCCTACGCCAAGGCTACGGGGGGCAAGTCCGCGCGCGATCAGGCGCGTTCGTCGTTCCGTCCCAAGTCGTTCACGCCCAAGGTCGATGATGGGCGCACGCGAGCCTCGCGCGTGCAGAGCCGCAACGACAAGCTCGAATGGCAACCGAAGGGTTCCGCCCCTCGCCCTGACGGTCCCAATTCTGGCTTCGCCAAGAGCGATCCCGACGCGCCGAAACGGAAATGGGTGCCGAAAGCGGACTACAAGAAGTCGCTCGGCATCGAGGCCAAGCGTGACGACAAGTGGCGTCCGGGCGGCGAGCACAAGGACCCGAAGCAGAAGTACAAGGACGCGAAGAAGGCGAAGTGGACCAAGTTCAAGGCCAACATCCGCGCCCGCTCGACCAAGCCGCGTAAGCCCAAGGACGAGTAGTGATTGCTCATGTAGTGCTGCTGAAGCTCCACACCTCCTTGAGCTCGGACGATCGCGAAGCGCTGCTCGAAGCCATGCGCGTCGCCTTCACCGGCATCCCCGAGATCAAGCGCGTACGCATCGGCAAGCGGATCCTGATAGGCCGGGGCTATGAAACACAAATGGCCGCGCACTTTGAGTACGCGGCCATCATCGAGTTCGATTCCGAAGCGGAGCTACGCGTCTACCTGGACCACCCTCAGCATCAGGAGCTCGGCCGGCGCTTCTTCGAGTCGGCCGACGCCGCCCTCGTCTACGATTACACCCTGGTCGACGCGGAGCACGTCAGGGACTTGGTGTAGATAGCGGCCCTCACGGGGCGCGGGCGGTTGTGGTAGAGCTATATTGACCTTGTATTTATGGCACTGAAATCCATAATTACAAGGATGATAATCCGGCGCGTGGGCCATCGCCTGAAGGAACTGGTCGACAGCTATCCGGCTGTTGGCTGGCGGTGTGGAGCAGCCTCTGCGGGTCGCGCCCGATCAGCGTGTTCGAGCCATGGGTGATCGTGACGGGCCGTTCGGTGTTGTCACGCACCGTCAGGCACGCGGCGCTCGAGCAGTTGCGCCTCCATGCCGACCATGATGGCCGCCGTCTGCTGCGCATGCGTGCCGGAGCCCACGTTCAGGTTGACGTCCGGCACCGGCAACTCCAGTTGGGTGAACAACCGGCCCGACATGGCCTCGTCGTCGTGTTGTCCGGTGTGGACCAGCGCTTGCGCCACGCCGGGGATGCTCATGTGGAGATCAGGCGGCGAACCCGACCGGGTTCGGGTGTTGGCTTCACGCGTCAGGGTTCTCGCCGCCGAAGGCGCGCTTGATCGTGCGCAGGATCCCCGGGTTCTTGCGCACATCGTCCAACTGCTCGAGCAGCGCCAGTGCTTCCGAAATGGTCGAGACCGGGCGGACGCCCAGGCGCTTGGCGCCGGCCGGCACATCTTTCATGTGGCCGTGCCACACCAGGATCACCTTGGCTTTTGATTCCACCGCGATGTCGAGGCAGTTCTCGGGGCGATCGTCCACGAACGCGTCGAGGTGCAGCGCGTCGGCGATCTTGCCGCGCGAGCGGTGTACCACCATCACGCTGGGATAGCGAAAGCCGTGCGCATCGAGCCAGCGTTGCGACTGCAGTTGCGTCATCTCGCCGGCCGTTGACGGCCGCGTCGTCAGGAAGATGATCTCCCACTGCCGTTCCGAGGCGAGCTTGGCGATGCGGGCGATAACCCCGGGCTCGAGCTCGGGAAGCGTCGTCCAGAAGTTCGCGATTTTTTTGACGTGATCCCATAGCTGCATCTGCTGGCGCGCCGTCAGGTGCAGTTCGTCCATGGCCAGCGTGCCGGTGCTGTCTTCGGGCTCCGGGGCCACGGCGCCATCGGCACCCGCGGGGCTGGCCGGCGCCCGTTTGTACGCCGACTTGGCGAGCGTTTCTTCGCCGAACAGCTTCAGCGCCTCCACGTGGAGCGCGGAGTACATGTCGGCAACGGTGCCGTCGAGATCGAATCCAATTCTGAGCGGCATCTACATCTTCCCCAGAAGCACTTTAGGCACCTTAGGCACGTTAGGCACGTTAGGCACCTTAGGCACTTTGCGTTACTCCCCTTGCCTGTGCGTGGTGTTGCAGAAACCAATCGTAAGTGCCTTCAATGCCTTCGCCAAGCGACGTGCGATGGCGCCACCCCAGCGCGTGCAACCGTGAGACGTCCAAAAGCTTCCGCGGGGTCCCGTCGGGCTTGGTCGTGTCGTAGACGATGGTGGCGGTAGGGTGGACGATGCGGCAGACGAGGCTGGCGAGGTCGGCGATGGAGATTTCCTCGCCGGTGCCGACGTTCAGGTGCATGGCGTCGCTGTAGCGTTGCATCAGGAACACGCAGGCGTCGGCCAGGTCATCCACGTGCAGGAACTCGCGACGCGGCGAGCCGGTGCCCCAGATCGTCACGTCCTTGCGCCCTTCCACTTTTGCGCCGTGGAACTTTCGGATCATTGCCGGCAGCACGTGCGAGCTGGTCAGGTCGAAGTTGTCCCTCGGCCCATACAGGTTCGTCGGCATGGCCGAGATGAAGTCGCTGCCGTACTGCGTGCGGTACGCCTGGCACAGCTTGATGCCGGCGATCTTCGCGATCGCGTACGACTCGTTGGTAGGCTCGAGCACCCCGGTCAGCAGTGCTTCTTCGGGCATGGGCTGCGGAGCGTTGCGTGGGTAGATGCACGAGCTGCCGAGATACAGCAGTTTCTTCGCGCCGAACAGGTGTGCCGAGTGCACCACCGTGGCGTGAATCATCATGTTGTCGTAGATGAACTCTGCGGGCCGCGTCTGGTTGGCCATGATCCCGCCCACCGTGCCGGCGACCAGGTAGATGAACTCGGGGCGGTTGGCGCGGAACCAGTAGTTCACCGCCGCCTGGTCGCGCAGGTCCAGTTGGTCGCGCGTCGCGGTCAGGATGGTGGTGTAGCCGAGGTGTTCGAGACGGCGGACGACGGCCGATCCCACCAGGCCGCGGTGGCCTGCCACGAACACTCGCGAATTGGGTGTCATCTCTGCCATTGGGGAACCGTCTACCACGCTAACATTTGCACAAGTGCCGCCTTGGCGGTTGCGGCATCTGCATGGCTCAGCCGGCCCAGCACGCCGCGTATCAACTGATTATCTAGCGTGAACAGCTTCCAGCGAATAACCGAGGCGGCGGGCAGTCCGGCGGCGTCCAGGTCGCCGATCGGGCAATCAAGTGGCCACGGGGCGTGGGTCGCGGAGGTGATCATCGCCATCACCGAGTGACCGGAAGGCTGGTTGAAGGCTGCGGTTGCTGAAACGACCAATGCCGGCCGGTTTTTCGAGGTCTGGCGATCGGTGAAGGGAAAGGGGACGCGGACCACGTCCAGGGGTTCAAAGGTCACTGTAGGCCGCCTCGTCCTCCTGGCTCGACCATTCGCCTAACGTGCCCTCGACGCCCCGCAAATAGGCGAGATCGAGGGGTTCGACGCGGCGCACCGTGGCACCGCCCTTGTCGTCGGTCTCCCAAAGCAGCAGGTCACCTGGCTTGATCTCGAGCGCCACGCGGACCTCCTGCGGGATGGTCGTCTGGCCCTTCGCCGTCACTTTAGCAATTGTTGACATGCCGCCTCGGTAAGGATGCCTTACTTCCTTACATTACTACGATCCTTCATCTTTGCCCTAACGACAATAAAGTCAGGGTGAGCCCGGCGGTGACGGTGTCGTTCGCCGACCTGGCGCGCATCGAGCGCGAGACCCAGAAGCGGTTCATTATCGGCAAGGCCATCGCGGTGGAACTCGCGGCCGGAGCCGGAGTCATCCTGGGGATGTTCGCGATTGCGATGCAGATGGATTAGTAGTCGTTCTCCGAAAGATGGGTGTCCGTTGGGATGTCGCGGGTGGCGGTCTTGCCGAGCAGCTCTTCGTAGCGCTCTGCCGGAATGGCGCCCGTGCCGGGGCGCTTCACCCACAGGTTCTGCGTGGTAAACGCCTCGCCGGCCTTGACCGGCTGAATGGTGACCACCGTCGCGAACGCGAAGTCCATGGTCACCTGCTCTTCCTTCACCGGCCCCTTGGTGCCGCCCAGTTCTGCGTGCAGCGTGTGCGCGGCCTCGATCAGCTCGCGGCAGTGCACTTCGTCCATCGAGCAGACGATGTCGGGACCCACGCGGTACATGTGATCGGTGAAGTGGCGCTCGACGATCGAGGCGCCGAGCGCCATGGCGCCAATGCAGGCAATGTTGTCGGTGGTGTGATCCGACAGGCCGATCACCACGTTGGGGAACGCCTTACCCAGTTCCACCATGGCGCCCAGGCGCACCAAGCTCGGCGGCGTGGGATACAGGTTGGTGGTGTGGAGCAACGCGCACGGCGTACCGGCCTGCTCGAAGATAGCAACGGCCTTGGCCACGCTCGCGATGGTGTTCATGCCCGTGCTGAGAATGGTGGGCTTGCCGAACGAGGCAATGTGCTTGAGCAACGGGTAGTTGTTGCACTCGCCCGATCCGATCTTGTACGCGGCCACGTTCATGCGTTCGAGGCGATCCGCCGCCGCGCGCGAGAAGGGCGTGCTCATGAAGACCATGCCCTTCGACTCGACATACGCCTTCAGCGCCCGCTCATCGTCTTCAGACAGCGCGCACCGCCGCATGATCTCGTAGATCGAGACGGTGGCATTGCCCGGCACCACCTGCTTCGCCGCCCCGCTCATCTCGTCTTCGACGACGTGCGTCTGGTGCTTGACGACTTCGACCCCGGCGCGCGCTGCGGCATCCACCATCTCGCGCGCCACTTCGAGGCTGCCCTCGTGGTTGATGCCAATCTCGGCCACGACAAGCGGCACATGTGCGGGGCCGACCTTGCGGCCGCCGATGGTGATTTCTAGGGTCACGGTTGATTGATTCTATCGCTGAGGCGTCGCGCGTGGGGGTATGGCTCTCCGTTCGCTCTCCCTCGCCGGTCAAATCTCCCGCGGCGCATTAAGCGCAGAGCGAAGCATATAGTGCAAAGCAGACGCCTGCGTAGCCTCTGGTCGATTTGTCGGTCAAAAGCGCTTCGTCGGCTCAGTCGAACGCTCACTGCGAGCCACACCCCCACGCGCGACGCCGTAACCATCGGCGGCCGGTCGCTGTTCGCTGGAGCACGAGCGGAAGTCGGCGGGAGCCGGGGCGATCGATTTTTGTTTGGACAGAGGGTATCAAGGGCGCCCCGGCGGGCAGGTTTGTTACAGACAACCTCGCGGCGAAGGCGAGGAGCGTCAGTCAGGCCTGAGCTGCGAGTTGTCAGCCGTCTGGAGCGAGTGCGGAGGCGAATAGCGACCAGCCGGCGCGGCGCAGTCCGCCTAAAGGCGGACACCACATCTGAAGAAGTTGTCGATGAGCGTTTCGACTTCGGCGATCGACTTCGCCGAGTTGATGCCGATGCGGAACTGCCCGCCGCCCTCGAAGCCCTTGGTGTACCACGTGCACAGCGCGCGCAGTTTGTTGACCACCCACCGTTCCTTGCTGGCCTCGGCCCGCGGCGGAGTCGATTGCACCACCAGGTGGCGAAACCCCTCCTGCTCGCCCTTCTCGTCGGCCAGCAGCAACTGCATGTAGTCGAGCAGGAACTGGCCGCGCTCTTCGTCCGTGATCTGGCGGGCCGGGCGCCCGGCCATCAGGTCGCGCGCCTGGGCGAGAATCCACGGGTTGCGCAGCACGCCGCGGCCCACGAAGACGCCGCTCACGCCACTCTGCATGCGGGTCACGATGTCTTCGGGCTCGACGCAATCACCCGACCCGAACACCGGAATACTGACCGAGCGGGCAATGCCGGCAACGACGTCCCAGTCGGCGGAACCGCTGTAGCTTTGCTTCGCGGTGCGCCCGTGCACAGCAATCGCCGCCGCCCCCGCCGCTTCCACGCGCTTTGCCAACTCCGGCGCGTTCACCTCCCCATCGTCCCACCCCTTGCGCATCTTGACGGTGACGGGGATCTTCACCGCGCGCGTCATGGCGGCAATGATCTCGGCGGCGTGCTGCGGTTCGCGCATCAGGCTGCAGCCGGCGTTGTGCTTGGCGATTTTGGGGACGGGGCAGCCCATGTTCACGTCCACGATGTTCGCGCCCATGGCTTCTACGACGCGCGCGGCCTCGGCCATTTTCGCGGGCTCGCCGCCGAAAATCTGGATGGAGACCGGACGCTCTTCTTCGGTGTACTCGGCGTACTCGAGCGTGCGATCGATGCCGCGAATCAGGCCCTCGCTGCTGACCATTTCCGACACCACGAGCCCGCAGCCGCCCTGGCGCTTGACCAGGCGGCGAAACGCCGTGTCGGTCATGCCCGCCATGGGCGAGACGACAAACGGTGAGTCGAGTTCGATGTTGCCGATCTTCATGTCAGTAGCCAGTAGTCAGTAGCCGGTAGCCAGATGCCAGATGAACTCATGCCTTTCTGGCTACTGGCTACTGGCCTCTGGCTACTTCAAGAGTCAGTACGGTTTGACATCCGACGCGTCGACTTCGACAGCCACGGCCTGGCCAATCAAATCCACCGAGAGCACGAGCCGCGCGTGGGCGCCCTTGCGGACCAGGCGGCCGACCACGCCGCGCAGCGGGCCGTGCGTGACCTTCACCATGTCCCCTTCCTTGATCAGCGGAACGGGATCGTACGCCAACTCGCTTTCGACCAGCGTGCGGATGCTCTCGATTTCCTCATCCGGGATCGACGACAACATCCCGTTGTTGCTGATGATCTGGACGACGCCGTCAACCTTCAGGACGCCGATGCGTTCGTCGGGGACGAAGCGGGCGAAAACGTAGCCGGGGAACAACGGCCAGTCGATCTTCTTCTTGCGATCTTTCCAGTGGCTCCACTTGCCGATGGTCGGCAGGAAGACCTCAACGGATTTCTTGAGGAGCTGGTCGCGGACCTGTTTCTCGTGCCGCGACCGCGTCCACAGCGCGAACCAACTGGGATCCACGTTATTGCGTAACGGTACCGCGAAGGGTCTTGATGCCGATGTCGTAGGCCTTCTTCAGGTCGTCGTTTTTCCAGTCGATGATGGCCTCGCCGCGCAGCCGTTCGAGAAACTTGTCGAACTCGACCTTGCGCTTGTCGTTCGCGATCTTGTCGGCAATCTCGTTCTTGGCGTCGTCGAACGGCTTGGTGGTGGAATCCTGGAGCTTCTCGATCTTCACCACCTGGTAGCCGCGCGCGGTGCGCAGCACGGGCGTCACGCCGCCGTCCTTGAGGCCGGCAATGGCGTTCTGCAGGTCTTCGGAGAGGTCGGTCCTGCTGAGCGGGCCGACCAGGCCGCCGTTGGCCTTGGAGCCCGAATCGGAGTACTCGGCGGCCAGGCGCGGGAACGGCTCGCCGGCGATAATCTTCGCGCGCACCTCTTCAGCCTTCGCCTTCGCGTCATCGTCCTTGCCGACGTTGATGCCCTGCGGATCAACGGGCACCGCCACGGTGATTTCGCGCAGCGTCACCTGCGGGGTGGTGCCGAACTCGTTCTGGTGGCCGTCGTAGTAGGCCTTGAGCTCGGTGTCGGTGACCTGCAGCTTCGACATCACTTCCTGCTGCTGCACACGCTGCACGAGCGAGGTGCGTTCGAGCTGCCGGCGCAGGTCGGCCATGGTCATGCCTTCCTGCTTGAGCGCCGCGGTCAGCGCCTCGTCGGACTCGATCTTGTTCTCTTTCTTGATGTTCTCGAGAATGCTGTTGAACTGCTCGGTCGACATCGTGAAGCCGAGTTCCTTGCCGCGCTGCACGACCAGCAGCTCGTCAACCGCATCGACAATCACCTGCGGCGTCACTTCGGTCAGCGCCTTCTGCAAGGCCGCATCGCTGTCGGGGCGCAAGTTCGGATTCAACTGCCGCAGCGCGGCAACCTGCCTCTGCTCGAGCTCGGTCTTGGTAACGATTTCGCCGTTCACCTTGACGAGCACCTGTTCGAGGATGGTTCCTTCGACTCGCTGGCTGCCGGCCTGGCCGGCAACCCGCTCGCTCAGGACAGGTCCCACCAATGCCAGAAACACCGCCACGGTCGTGGTTTTCTTCATATGACTAAACATCAATTCTAGCGTGGAAAGGGGAGGTGCTCCCCTTTTACGGTTCGCGTAAGTCCTCAAGAAACTCCGTCACCCTAGCTAAGACTCCGTCCGGCGCCCGGGGGTCTTCGGGGGCCGTCTTCAGGATCTCGGCCTTGGTAAAGCCGGGGGTCACCTCCCCGGCAGTAGCTCTGGCCGTCCACCAGGCCGGCGCACGCTTGGGCTTCAAGATGGGCTTGGGGCCTGGGGCTTGGGCCTTGGGCCCGGTTCCCGACGAGGATTGCCCTCCCGACGGGCGGTTCCCTCCCGACAAGCTTTGCCCTCCCGGCTGGAGCGGTGCCGCCCGAAGGTCAAGTTTCACAGTGCTGGGCGGCAATAGCGTCAGATTTGCACGTTCCTGCACCATCCCGATCAGGCGCATCGGGTCCACCTTGGCCTTCTCGCGGAACTTGAACACCACGAGCGGACCGTCGCGGTCCACGGTCTCGATGCCGAGGTTGTCGGCCAGCACCCGGATGCGCGCGAAGTCGGCGAGGTTCAGCACGGCCGTGGGCGGCGGGCCGTAGCGGTCGCGCACCTCGTCCACGTTCTTCGCAATCTCCTCTTCGGAGCGCGCGCCGGCCATGCGCCGGTAAATCATCAGGCGCTGGTTCATGTCGGGCACGTACTGGTCGTCCAGGCGGAAGTCCACCTTCAGGTTGACCGTCGCCCGCACATCGTCTTCGAGATCCTCGCCCTTCAGCTCGCGGATGGTCTCTTCGAGCAGCTTCATGTACATCTCGAAGCCGACCGCGTCGATGGTGCCGCTTTGCTCGCCGCCCAGCAGGTTGCCGGCGCCGCGAATCTCGAGGTCGAGCGCCGCCACGCGGAAGCCGCTGCCCAAATCGCTGAACTCCTTCATGGCGGCCAGCCGCTTGCGGGCCACCGGCGACAGCGCCTCTTCAGGCGGGATCAGCAGGTAGGCATACGCGGCGCGATCGCTGCGGCCGACGCGTCCGCGCAACTGATAGAGCTGCGACAGGCCGTACCGATCCGCGCGGTTGATCACGATGGTGTTCGCGTTGGGGATGTCGAGGCCGTTTTCGACGATGGTCGTTGAGAGCAGGACGTCGCACTTGTGGGTCATGAAGTCGAGCATGGCCTTTTCGAGCGTGTCCTCGGCCATCTGGCCGTGACCCACCACCACGCGCGCCTCGGGCACCAGGCGCTGAATCAGGTTGCCCATGGAGTAGATCGACTCGACGCGGTTGTGAACGAAGAACACCTGGCCGCCGCGCGCCAGCTCGGCGCGGATGGCGCGGGTGATCACCGCGGAGTCGAATTTCACCACGTTGGTCTGGATCGACAGGCGATCCTTCGGCGGCGTCTCGATCACCGACATGTCGCGAATGCCGACCAGCGACATGTTCAGGGTTCGCGGGATAGGTGTCGCCGTCATGGTGAGGACGTCCACCTTCTTGCGCATCTGCTTGATGCGCTCCTTGTGCGCCACGCCAAACCGCTGCTCCTCGTCCACGACGAGCAAGCCGAGATCCTTGAACTGCACGTCTTTCGACAGCAGACGGTGGGTGCCGACGATCACGTCGAGGCGTCCGGCAGCCAGGGCCTCGAGGGTTTCCTTGATCTCGAGCTTGGTGCGGAAGCGGCTGACCATGTCGATCTTCGCCGGGAACGCCGCGAATCGCTCGGTCAGCGTCTTCAAATGCTGCGCCGCGAGCACCGTCGTCGGCGCCAGGAACGCCACCTGCTTGCCGTCCATCACCGCCTTGAACGCCGCGCGCATGGCCACTTCGGTCTTGCCGTAGCCGACGTCGCCGCACAGCAGGCGGTCCATGGGCGTGGGCGATTCCATGTCGCGCTTGATGTCGGCGACCGCCGTGGCCTGATCGACAGTGAGATCGAACTCGAAGGCGCCTTCGAACTCCTCCTGCCAGTGCGTGTCGGCGCTGAACGCGTGGCCCGGCACCGCCTTGCGCGCGGCATAGAGCTTGAGCAGCTCTTCGGCCATGTCGCGCATGGCCTTCTTGACCTTGCTCTTGGCCTTCTCCCAGGTCTGGCCGCCCAGCCGATCCAGCGGCTGGCTCGCCGCGCCGGTGTACTTCTGGATCAGGTCGAGGCGTTCGACCGGCACAAACAGCTTGGCGTCGCCGTGATACTGGAGTTCCAGGAATTCCTGGACGATGTCGCCGCCGCCGACGGAGATTTGCTTGAGGCCGATGAACTGGCCAATGCCGTGGTCGACGTGGACGATCAGGTCCTTGACCTTGAGGTCGCGCAGGTCCGAAAGGAACGTCGCGGCCAGCGAGCGCTTGCGGCCCTGGGCACCCTTGCGCCGCTCCTCTTCGAAAATGTCGGTCTCGACATACATCCGGAGGGCGACGGCTTTAGCCGTCGCCTCGTCGGTGCCCGTCCGAATCGAGAACCCGCGCGACAGCCATCCTTCGGCGACCAGCACCGCGCCGGAAACGACGTCCCCTGCCTCGGTGGCCATCACCGCGCGGACGTCGTAGTCGCGCAGCAGCTCCACGGTTCGCTCGGCGCGGCCGTGCGTGCCGGCCACGAACACCACGCGATCCCCGCGCTCGAGCGCCGCGCGGACGTCCGCCACCCAATCGGCAATGCGTCCATGGAACGACGCCACCGGCTGCACCGATAGCTGCGTTCGGAGGGCGGGGACTTCAGTCCCCGCCGCAGCGTCGTCGTCCAGGCCCAGCTCCTCGATGATGCTCGCACCGGAAAGGGCGGACTCGACTTCCGGCCATGAGACCATCAATTCCGACGGCTGCGCCTTGAGCACCGCGGCGCCCTTCGCCGAACGCTCTACCGCATCCGCGTACGAAGTCTGCAGCTGTTCCCACGCCGTCTCGATCTGCTTCTGCACATCGGCGGGTTCGGCCACGAAGATGCTGTGGTCGCGCGTGGCGCGGACGTAGTCGAACACCGTGGCGGTGCGGCCGTCTGCTTCGCGCACCGGCACCAGGCCGAAGCGGTCGAGCGTTTCGACCGACCGCTGCGTGCTGGGGTCGAAACGGCGGATCGACTCGACCGTGTCGCCAATGAACTCGATGCGAACCGGCAGGTCGTCGCCGGCCGGGTAAATGTCGAGAATGCCGCCGCGCCGCGCGAACTCGCCGTGCGCATCCACTGGATCCGCCGGCTCGTAGCCGCCGGCCACCAGGGTGTTGGCCAGCGCCTGCGGATCGATGTCGATGCCCGGCGTGATCTCGTACGATGCGAGCAGTAGGACCGTCGGGTCGGTCAGCCGCGGCAGCAGGGCCGACGCCGACGCCACGATGACGCGGGCCTTCGACGTGGAAAGGGCATGCAGCGCCCTGGCGCGGGCGGACGCAACCTTGAGGTGCGGCTGGAAGCCGCGATAGGGATCAACCTGGGGTGAAGGGAACGGCAGTACCTGCTGTTCGACCATGGCATCCGCCGAGCCTTCGAGCGCGCCCAGGAAGAAGCGGATGTCGCTGACCGCGGTCTCGATGTCGGCGTCGTTCGGCACGACGTGCAGCACGACACCGTCGCGCAAACCCCGCGCCGCCGCCGCCACCGCCATGGCCCGTACAGGGGGCGTCGCACCACTGATGCGCCGGGAGGGGGTGGAGAGGCCACTTTGCCCGAGAACCGAAATCAGCAGCGACCGTAACGCGAGTGACGGAGCGCTAGACATGCACGAACTAACCTTGCCGAACTATTGATTATAGCTTCCCGAACATGACGGGAGGGCACTCCTCGTCGGGAGGGCACTCCTGGTCGGGAGCGTCATGCGGCGGTGGGGTGCTCCTGCAAAAAAAGAGTACTGACGGTGCGTTTAATTGAGCGCTACCCAGCGAGTTTTTTGCAGGGGCAGCCCTCCGCTGCGTGGTGCGACTCACCCGCGAATACGCTCGACGATGGCGGTCGTGGAGTAGCCGGGTGCCAGGGCGATACGGACGACTTTGCCGCCTCGAGCTTCGACAACATCCCTGCCGACAATGGCGTTCTCGCCCCAGTCGGCGCCCTTCACCAGGATGTCGGGCTGCAGGGCGCTGATGATGGCGTGCGGGGTGTCTTCGTCGAATACCACCACCGCGTCCACCGATGCCAGCGCGGCCAGGACTTCGGCGCGCTCGTTCTCAGGATTGATCGGCCGGCCGGGCGCCTTGTCGAGCGCGCGGGTCGAACGGTCGCTGTTCACGCCGACGATCAGCAGTTCGCCCAGGGCGCGCGCATCGCGAAGGTAGCGGACATGGCCGGGATGGAGGAGGTCGAAGACGCCGTTGGTGAAGACGACGGTTTGTCGCTCGCTTCGCGCACGGCTTACTAGAGCCTGTGCCTCGCTCAGGGTCATGACTCTAGTATCCAGATGCCAGATGCCAGATGCCAGAAGAACTCTTGTCTTTCTGGCTACTGGCTACTGGCTACCGGCTACTGGCTACTGGCTACTGGCTACCGGCTACTGGCCTCTGAACGTAATCCCGCCGCCGAAGGTCCAGCGATGCGCCGGCCGGTAGATGCCGACGTCCCTGATCTTCGACTTCACGCGGAAGGTGTAGAGCAGGCGGTGATAGTCGTACGGGTAGCCGTCGGCCTTGTGGGCCGCCAGGTCGAGCCGATACGTTCCCTCCACCAGGTCGAGGCTGTCGATCTCGAACGTCACCGCGCCCTCGCCGTCGATCGCGGACGGCTGAAACTCCTCGAGGTTGGTGTTGGTGCCGTACACGCACACGCCGTCGGCATTGAACAGGCCGAGGCCAAACACGAAGTCGGTGATCGGCTCCTTGGCCGTCACGGTCATGTGCACCGTGATGGCGTCGCCACTCTGGAACACGTGACCCGACTCGCCGTCGGGGCCGCTGATCGAGACGTCCGTGATCTCGATCTCGCGCGTACCCCATCGACCTTCGGTCGCCTTGAACCCATCGCGGTTCGTCTCCGCATCGTCCACCGGGTTCTGCGGGGCCTCTCCGGTTCCCGGTTCGGACGTATCGGTCGGACTGAAGTCCGACCCTACGGCCGGTTCCGAAGCTGTCGCGGCCAGGCGCGCGGACTCTGCTTTGGCCAGCGAGTTCTCTTCGCTGTCCTCGACGTTCATGACGTACGCGGCGACCACCTTCTTGGGGTCGCCCTCGCCCTTCGATACGCCCTTGTCGAGCCAGTGCGCTTCGTCGCAGAACTTCTCGACCAGGTCGAGCGAGTGGGTAACGAGCAGGATCGACTTGTTGCGACGGCGGAACTCCGAGAACTTGTCGAGGCACTTGTGGGTAAAGCCCTGATCGCCGACCGCCAGCACTTCGTCCACCAGCAGCACTTCGGGATCCACGTGGATGGCGACCGCAAAACCCAGGCGCATATACATGCCCGACGAGTAGGTCTTGACCGGGGCGTCGATGAAGTCCTGCATCTCGGCAAACTCGACGATTTCGTCGAAGCGCCGCATCACCTCTTTCTTGCTGAGGCCCAGCATGATGCCGTTGATGAAGATGTTCTCGCGGCCGGAAATCTCGGGGTGGAAGCCGGCGCCAAGCTCGATCAGCGCCGAGATGCGGCCGTCAACCTTGACCTCGCCCTCGGTGGGCCGCGTGATGCCGGCCACGCACTTGAGCAACGTGCTCTTGCCCGAGCCGTTGCTGCCGATCACGCCGTAAGTGCAGCCCTTCGGCACCGAGAACGACACGTTCTTCAGCGCCTGAAACGTCTCGTCCGGCTTCAGGTCGCCGAGGAGGCTGCCGTCGAGCAACGCCGACTTGAGGGTGGCAAACTGCCGCCGCCGCGCGTAGCGCCGGTAGACCTTCGAGACGTTGATGACGTCAATGGCGGGCTTCATACAACCACGAAGGACACGAAGGGAAGAACCACGAAGGACACGAAGTCACTATTGGAAGACCCCAAGACGAGGTTCCTTCGTGAGCTTCGTGGTTCACTTCGCGTTCTTCGTGGTTGCATTCAGACCTCTTCGGCAAAGCTGTCCCGCAACCGATCGAACACGAAGTATCCCGCAAAGAACACCATCACCGACAAGACGCCCAGGGCCAGCAGCCATTTGTAGTGGCCGTGCGGGCCCGGGAAGAACAGCACCTCCTGATACGAGATCATCAGGTGCGTCATCGGATTGAGGTTCAGCCACCACCGCAGGTCTTCGGGCGCAGTCAGCATCGGGTAGATGATCGGCGTCGAGAAGAACCACAGCGTCAGCAGGTTGCCCAGCAGGTCCTTCACGTCGCGGAAGTGGACCGTCAGCGCCGACAGGAACAACGCCAGCCCGGTGGTGAGGACCAGCTGCACCAGCACGATCACGGGGAACCAGAGCAACTCCACCGGATCCACGGGGCGCTGGTAGTAGATGATGAACGCCGCGAGAATCGGCAGACCCAGGAAGAAGTGCACCATGTTCGCCAGCACGGTGACGATCGGCAGCACCTCCGCCGGGAACATCACCTTCTTGATCAGGTTGCCGCCGGCGATCAGCGTGTTCGAAGACTCGAGCAGCGATGACGAAAACCAGGTCCACGGCAGGATGCCGCAGAACATGAACAGCGCGTACGGCTCCATCTCGGCCGGGTGAATGCCGACCAGCACCTTCGTGAACACGAAGGTGTAGATCAGCAACAGCATCAATGGATTGAAGAACGACCAGAAGAACCCGAGGACCGAACCCCGGTAGCGCGCTTTCAGATCGCGGACCACCAGCGTCTGGATCAGGCCGCGAAACCTAAAGAGCTTCTGGAGGTTTGAAAACATGAATGGGAACAGCAGAAGTATCCAGTATCCAGTAGCCAGATGCCAGAGGAGACAAGAGCTCTTCTGGCTACTGGCTTCTGGCTACTGGCTACTGGCTACTGGCGACTACACCCGCCGGCGGCTCTCCGCCTGCAGCTGTTGCAGGGTCTGGAGTAGCGCGAGCCTGGAGCGTTCCCAGTCGATATCGTGGGGCACGGCGCCCAGCTGCTCTTCCGCGCGCTTCATGCCGGCCTCGGCCCGCGCCTGGTCGAGGTCTTCGGCACGCTCGGCAACCTGCGCCAGGATCGACACCTTGTCGGGCAGCACTTCCACGAACCCGATCGAGACGAGCAGGCTGTGCCTCTCGGCACCTTGCCGGTACCACATGGCGCCCGTGCGGAGCGCCGTGAAGAACGGCGTGTGCCCGGGCAGCACGCCGAAGTCGCCCTCGACACCAGGCAACGACACCTCGTCCACCTCGTACGACATCGAGTGGTCGGGCGAGACGATGTGAAGGGTTAGCTTGCTGGGTAATGCCATCTGCGCCTTTCAGTATCCAGTAGCCAGTAGCCAGATGCCAGAAAGACAAGAGATCTTCTGGCTACTGGCTACTGGCCTCTGGCTACTGCTTCAGGGTTTTTGCCTTCGCGATCGCTTCGTCGATCGTCCCGACCAGGTAGAACGCCTGCTCGGACAAGCCGTCGTGCTTGCCTTCCGCAATTTCCTTGAAGCCGCGGATGGTCTCTTCGATGGTGACGTACTTGCCTTCGAGGCCGGTGAACTGCGAGGCGACGAAGAACGGCTGCGACAGGAAGCGCTGGATCTTGCGCGCGCGCGACACCGCCAGCTTGTCTTCTTCAGACAGCTCGTCGATGCCGAGAATCGCGATGATGTCCTGCAGGTCCTTGTAGCGCTGCAGAATTTGCTTCACCTGGCGGGCGACGTTGTAGTGCTCGTCGCCAATGACGCGCGGGTCGAGAATGCGCGAAGACGAAGCCAGCGGATCGACGGCCGGGTAAATGCCGAGCTCGGCAATCTGGCGCGACAGGTTGGTGGTGGCGTCCAGATGGGCGAACGTCGTCGCCGGCGCCGGGTCGGTGTAGTCGTCGGCGGGCACGTAAATGGCCTGCACCGAGGTGATCGAGCCCTTCTTGGTCGAGGTGATGCGTTCCTGCAGCGCGCCCATTTCCGACAGCAGCGTCGGCTGGTAACCGACGGCCGACGGCATGCGGCCGAGCAGCGCCGACACTTCGGAACCCGCCTGCGTGAAGCGGAAGATGTTGTCAATGAACAGGAGCACGTCCTTGTTCTCGGCGTCGCGGAAGTACTCGGCGACGGTCAGCGCCGACAGGCCGACGCGCAGGCGCGCTCCTGGCGGCTCCGTCATCTGGCCATAGACCAGCGCGGCGCGGCTCTTCGACATGTCTTTCATGTCGATCACGCCCGACTCCTGGAACTCGAGCCACAGGTCGTTGCCTTCGCGGGTGCGTTCACCAACGCCCGCGAACACCGACACACCGCCGTGCTTCATGGCGATGTTGTTGATCAACTCCATGATGATGACGGTCTTGCCGACGCCGGCGCCGCCGAACAGGCCGATCTTGCCGCCCTGCAGGTACGGCTCGAGCAAGTCGATGACCTTGATGCCGGTCTCGAACATCTTCAGTTCGGTGGACTGCTGCTCCAGTGTCGGAGCCGGCCGGTGAATGGGCCAGTGCTCTTTCGCCTTGACCGGCATGTCCGGGAAGTCGACCGGTTCGCCCAGCACGTTCAGCACGCGACCGAGCGTTTCGGGACCGACCGGCACCGAGATCGGCGCGCCGGTGTCGATCACGCTCATGCCGCGCTGCAAGCCGTCGGTCGGCTTCATCGCGACCGTGCGCACGCGGCCCTCGCCCAGGTGCTGCTCGACCTCGGCGACGATGTCCACCTTCTCGCCACCCGATGAGCCATCGTCCACGATCCGGACGGCGTTGTAGATGGCCGGCAGGTGCCCGCCCTCGTACTCGACGTCGATGACGGGTCCGATGACCTGGATGACCTTGCCGACTTTTTGATCTGCTGCTGCTGTAGCCATATGTTTTCTCGCTCGTTCGTTCGGAGGGCGGCGGCTTTAGCCGCCGCCGGATCAACAGCGACGGCTAAAGCCATCGCTCTCCGAACGTCGAAGGTCTATGTCGCTTGAGCTCCCGAAACCACTTCAATAATCTCGCGCGTGATGGCGGCCTGACGGACCTTGTTCATGTACAGGGTCAGGCGATCGACCATTTCCTTGGCGTTGCGCGTCGCGCTGTCCATGGACTGCATGCGCGCCGCATGTTCGGCGGCCGACGATTCGAGCAACGCGCGCGACACCTGCACCGCCACGTGCATCGGCAGCAGCGTGTTGAGCAACTGCTCGGGATCGGGCTCGAACAGGTAATCCACCGACTGCTGGACCTCCGCGGACGCCACGTGGAGTTTCGGGATCGGCAGCAGCTTTTCGATCACGACGCGCTGCGAGATCACCGACTTGAACTCGTTGTAGACCAGGTAGACCGAGCTGATGTCGGGTCCCATGAACTCCTTGATCGCGGTCGCGGCAATTGCCTGCGCGTGCGACCACTGGACGTTCTGGAACAGGCCGACTTCCTCGTAAAGCACGTCGAAGCCGCGACGCAGGAAGAAGTCGCGGCCCTTGCGGCCAACGAGCGCCATGGCGACATCGCGACCATCCGGTGATTTCGGAGTGTCGATCGAGAACTGCAGCGCCGCCTTGGCGACGTTGGTGTTGAAGCTGCCGCACAACCCGCGGTCCGCGGTGATCACGATCAGCAACGTGCGCGCGGCCCGTGGATCGTCGTTCAGCAGCGGGTGCTTGGTCGAGTCGGTGCGCGTCGCCAGGTTATTGAACACCCGGAGCATCTCCTGCGCGTACGGACGGCCGCGGAGAATGCGCTCCTGCGCGCGGCGCAGCTTCGACGAAGAAACCATCTTCATGGCCTTCGTGATCTGCTGCGTCGACTTGACCGCCCTTACCCGGCGGCGGATGTCTAACAATGACGGCATGTTGTGTGCGCCGCGCAATAGTAGCCAGATGCCAGATGCCAGATGCCAGAAAAGACAAGCGTCCTTCTGGCTAACTGGCTACTGGCTACTGGTTACTTCGCGAGAGCTCCCTTCATGGAAGCGAAATGCTCTCCAAACTCTTTCAGCGCCGCATTCAAGTCGGCCTTGAGCGCATCGTCCAGCTGCTTCTTCTCGCGGATCGCCTGCAGCACGTTGCCGAAGCGGGTCTGCATGAACTTGACCAGCTCGTCCTGTGCGGCGCCGACATCGGCGACGGCGATCGGGTCGAGGAAGCCGTTGACGCCGGCATAGAGAATCACGACCTGCTGCTCAACCGCCAGCGGCGCGTACTGCTTCTGCTTCAGCACTTCGACGAGACGGGCGCCGCGATTGAGCTGGTTCTGGGTCGCCTTGTCGAGGTCGCTGCTGCCGAACTGCGCGAAGGCCGACAGCTCGCGGTACTGCGCGAGGTCGAGACGCAGGGTGCCGGCGACCTGGCGCATGGCCTTGATCTGGGCCGCGCCGCCGACGCGCGACACCGAGTTGCCGACGTTGATGGCCGGCCGCACGCCCTGGTTGAACAAGTCGGCTTCCAGGAAGATCTGGCCGTCGGTAATCGAGATGACGTTGGTCGGGATGTACGCCGACAAGTCGCCGGCCTGGGTTTCGATGATCGGCAAGGAGGTCAGCGAACCGCCGCCCAGCTTGTCGTTCAGCTTCGCCGCTCTCTCCAGCAGGCGCGAGTGCAGGTAGAAGACGTCGCCGGGGTACGCCTCGCGGCCGGGCGGACGGCGCAGCAGCAGCGAGATTTCGCGATACGACTGCGCGTGCTTCGAGAGGTCGTCGTAAATCAGCAGCGCGTGCTGGCCGTTGTCGCGGAAGTACTCGCCCATGGCCGTCGCCGAGTAGGGGCTGATGTAGAGCATGGGCGCCGGGTCCGACGCGGTCGCGGCGACCACGATCGTGTAGCGCATGGCATCGGCTTCCTCGAGCGTGCGCACGACCTGCGCCACCGTGGACTGCTTCTGGCCGATGGCGTTGTAGATACAGATGACGCCGGTGTCCTTCTGGTTCAGGATGGCGTCGAGCGCGACCGCGGTCTTGCCGGTCTGGCGGTCGCCGATGATCAGTTCGCGCTGGCCGCGGCCAATCGGCACCATGCCGTCGATCGACTTGAGCCCGGTCTGCATGGGCTCGCGCACCGACTGGCGGTCAACCACGCCGGGCGCAATGCGCTCGATCGGCGACAGCTTCTTGGTGAGGATCGGACCTTTGCCGTCGATCGGCTGGCCGAGCGCGTTGACGACGCGGCCGAGCATTTCTTCGCCGACCGGCACCGAGATGATGCGGCCGGTGCGCTTGACGGGATCGCCTTCCTTGATCACCGTGAAGTCGCCCAGCAACACCGTGCCGACGCTGTCTTCTTCAAGGTTGAGGGCAATGCCGAACACCCCGTGCGGGAATTCGAGCATCTCGCCGGCCATGGCGCGCTGGCAGCCATGCACCTTGGCAATGCCGTCACCCACTGACACCACGGTGCCGGTCTCGGCCACATCCACCGCGACGGCAAAACTGCCAATCTGCTCGCGGATGATCTTGGAAATCTCGTCGGCTTTTATGCTCATAACGTTTCTTGTCGTAGCCAGATTCCAGTATCCAGATGCCAGAAAGGCTCAGTCCTTCTGGCTACTGGCTACTGGCTACTGGCTACTACTGTTTCCCTTCAGCGAGCTGTACTCTCAGGCGAGCCAGCTGTGTTCTTACGCTGCCGTCGTACACCGTGCTGCCGATCGTCGCGACCACGCCGCCCATGAGGGCGGGGTCAACGCTGACCGACAGGTCCACGTTCTTGCCCGTGACCTTGCTGAGGCTGCTGACCAGGGCGGCGGTCTGCTCCGGCGACAGCGGCGCGGCACTGGTAACGTCGGCGCGCACAATGTTCTGGTGCGCGTGCAGGCGCGCGCGGAAGGCCGCCACCATCCCGGGCACCAGGCTGAGTTTCTGTGACAGCGCGAGCACCATCAGCATCTTGCGGAGCGGTGGCGCGGCCTCGAGCTTGTCGGCGATGGCGCCGATCACGCTCTGGCGTGCCTCGTCTGGCACGCCGTGGCGCGTCGCCTGGTGCAGCAGTTCGTGATGCTCGTGCATGACCTCGGCCAGCACGGTCAAGTCGCGATCGATCTTCTCGAGGTCGGTCTTCTCTTGCAGCGCGACGTCGAACAGCGCCTTGGCGTAGCGATTGGCGGAAGCGCTCATGAGCGGTCCTTCACCTGGGTCAGGTACTGATCCACCAGTCGCGCCTGATCGGCGGCCGTGATTTCTTTCTTCAGCCGCTCGGTCGCCAGCTGCACCGACAGGTCGGCGGCGTGCTCGAGAATGTCTCTCTTGGCGAGACGCACCTGCAAGTCGATCTCGCGGCGCGTCTGCTCGAGCAGGCGTTCGCGTTCGGCGTCGGCCGCCGCGGCAATGCGCTTCTCTTCGGAGACGATCTCGTCGGCGCCGCGCGCGCGCAGCGCCGCCAACTCACCGGGCAGCGCCTGCAGCTTCTGTTCGACCGCCGCGAGCTGCGCTGTGGCCGCGGCCTTGATCTCGGCGGCCTCCACCAGGTCCTTGCGGATGGTGGCGCTGCGGGTGGCCAGGTACTCTTTCATCGGGCCGTTGCCGAAGTAGTAGATCACGCCGACGAAGATGATGAAGTTGGCGACCGGCCAACCCATGTGCAGGATCATCTCGCCGATGCTTTGATTGCCGCCGCCTTCTGCCGCCAACGCGGGGGCGGCGAACATGGTCGCCATCGCGAAGAGCATTGCTGACACACGCTTGCCGCGCCGAAGCTCGCCGATGGTCCTGAGCGAAGGCGGGAGTTTGCGCTTTAATTCACAAGCGGCGAGGAGTGTGGTCTGCACTTCGGGTCCCTGCTTGTGACTAGGAGGCGCGGCCGAGGACGCGGGTGACGATTGCGCCGGCCAGGTTGTTGGCATCGCGGTCGAGGGTTTCGCGCGCGGCCTGTGATTCCTGCTGCACGCGTGCGGTCGCGGTCTTCAATTCCTGTTCGACGGTGGCGCGCGTGGCCGTCAGCAGCGACGCGCGCTTGTCGAGCGCGGCCTTGCGCATGTCGTCCATCTGGCCGTACACCTCGGCGCGGGCCGCGTTCAGTTTCAAATCGTATTCAGCGGCCGCGGCGGTCGCCTTGTGCGAGGCCGACTCGGCGAGCTCGCGGGCGCTGCGCACGGCGGTGCTGCGCTGGTCAATGACCTGCAGGATCGGCTTGAACACCAGGCTGTTCAGCAGGTAGGTGCACAGGAGCAGGAACGCGACGACCCAAAGGGTGGTGATGTCTGGTGTTAACAAACGGTTAATCGTATCACGCGGAAACTAGGGTGCCTAGGGGGCCTTGGGTGCCTGAGGTGCCTGAGGTGCCTAGGGGGCCAACGGTGCCTAACGGTGCCAAAAGTGCCCAGGTGCCAGGCGGGCCAGACTCTTGTTTTTGGGCAAACGACAAAATTACCTGATTCTAAGCCGCCAACCGCCTTCAACCTCGACCGATCCTACGAAACAAGCTGGAACGCCCGCCTTCGTCAACAGGGTCAGCGCCTGGTCGGCCTGAGAGGGGTCTAACGACAGGAACAAGCCTCCGGAGGTCTGGGGGTCGAAGACCAGGTCCCGGAGCTCATCGGTAACGCCCGGACCGAACTCGACCCCAGCTGCGAAGTGCTCGCGGTTGGTGGCCATACCGCCCGACTTGTTGGCGGCCACCATTTCGAGCACCCCGGGGATCAGCGGCAAGGCGGCCGCATCCAACTCGAGGGTCACGTGGCTGGCGGCGGCCATCTCCGACCCGTGGCCGGCGAGGCCGAAGCCGGTGATGTCGGTACATGCATGCACGCCGTCCAGGCCGGCAATGGCTTCGGCGGCGGCCTTGTTCAGCGTACGCATGGACGCGACGGCGTGCTCCACAACCTGCTCGGGCGCGCGGCCGAACTTGGTCGCGGTGCCGACGATGCCGGTGCCGAGAGGTTTGGTGAGGATTAAGCGATCGCCCGCCCTGGCGCCGGCGTTGGTGAGAATGCGCTTCGCATCGACCGCGCCGGTGACCGAATAGCCGAACTTGATCTCGCGATCCTGCACGGTGTGCCCGCCAAGCAGCGCCACGCCCGCTTCGCGCAGCTTGTCGAAGCCGCCACGGAAGATCTGCGCGATGTCGTCGGTGTGCAGGCCGTCTTGCGGAAACGCCGCAATCGCCAGCGCGGTGAGCGGGCGGCCACCCATGGCATAGACGTCGCTCAGCGAATTGGCCGCGGCGATCTGGCCGTAGAGATACGGGTCGTCCACGATCGGCGTGAAGAAATCGACCGTCTGCACCAGCGCCGGACCACTCTCCCACGCGTACACACCGGCATCGTCCGCCGTCCGGTAGTCAACCAGGATGCGTGGATCGGTTTGAACTGGTATGCCGCTCAGGACCTGAGCGAGCTCGCCCGCGGCGAGTTTGCTCGCTCAACCAGCGCAGCTGACCATCTCGGTCAGCCGGCGCCTTTGTTGTTCAGTCATCAGTGCTCCAATGCAACCACGAAGGGCACGAAGTCAAACCACGAAGGACACGAAGAATTCCCGGTAAGAAGCGGTTTCGTGTTCTTCGTGATTTCTCTTCGCGTCCATCGTGGTTATTTTTTCTCCGTCAGGTACTCGTAGATCCGCTGCAGCTCTGTCTCGTTGGTAAACGAGATCGCAATTGTGCCGCCCTTGCCTCGCCGCTTAATCTCGACCGGCGTGCCGAGCGACAGGCGCAGCTGCTCCTCCGCGGCGCGGACGTGCACGTCCTTCTTCGGCGCGGCCTTCTTGTCGGGCTCCGGTTGCTTGCGCGCGAG
Organism: Acidobacteriota bacterium; assembly: GCA_030697165.1. Classification (NCBI taxonomy): domain Bacteria; kingdom Pseudomonadati; phylum Acidobacteriota; species Acidobacteriota bacterium. Next base: position 379,780 of record JAUYQQ010000008.1, on the reverse strand, counting down.
TTCGTGCTTCACGAGCGCTTCGGTTTCGCGCACCGACAGGCCGCGCGAGACGACGTCGCGGGCCAGGCGGCGTTGAGCCCCGTCGGCTGGCAGCGCGACAATCGCGCGCGCGTGGCCCATCGACAGCGCGCCCGAGGCGACGTTGGCGCGCACCTCGTCGGGCAGCTTCAGCAGGCGCAGGTAGTTGGCGACGGTCGCGCGGTCCTTGCCGACCTGCTGCGCAATGTCCTCCTGCTTCAGGTGAAACTCGTCCACCAGCCGCTGGTAGCCGGCGGCGGCCTCCATGGGGTTGAGATCCTCGCGCTGGATGTTTTCAATCAGCGCCATCTCGAGCAGGCGTTTCTTGTCGCCGCCCGCGATCTCCTTGATCACGACCGGGACCTTGGTGAGCTGGGCGCGTTGGGCGGCGCGCCAGCGGCGTTCGCCGGCGATGATCTGGTAGCGATCGCGCGCGGTGCCGGTGCTCGGCAGCTTGCGCACGACGATCGGCTGGATCACGCCATTGGCGCGAATCGACTGCGCCAGGTCGTTCAGCCGCTCGTCGTCCATCTGGCCGCGCGGCTGGTAGTGGTTGGGCTCGAGCAGGTCGATGTCAACGTCGAGCGACGCGCGGGGCGTGGTGAGGGCGTCGGTCGCGTCGGGAATCAGCGCGCTCAGTCCCTTGCCGAGGGCGGGTCGTTTGTCCATGGCTAGCTTTCGCTCTTCAAGTTTGGTCTTCTATGTGAGTTCAGAGTTGTTCTTGTCGAGCAGTTCGGTCGTGAATGAGAAGTACGCTTCGGCGCCGCGCGACTTGGCGTCGTAGGTGACGGCGGGCAAGCCGTGGCTGGGGGCTTCGGCCAGGCGCACGTTGCGCGGGATCACCGTGCGGTAGACCTTTTCCTTGAAGAACTCGCGGACGTCGCGGCCTACTTGCTGGCCCAGGTTAGTGCGCTCGTCGTTCATGGTGAGCAGCACGCCTTCGATGTCGAGCGCGGGGTTGAGCGAGGCGCGCACGCGGCGCATGGTGCCGACGAGATCGGCCAGGCCTTCGAGGGCGAAGTACTCGCAGTGCAGCGGGATGAGCACGCGATCGGCGGCGACGAGCGCGTTCAGCGTCAGCAGTCCGAGCGACGGCGGCGAGTCGATGATGATGAAGTCGAACTGGCCGCGCAGCGGTTCGAGCAGGCGCTGCAATCGGCGCTCGCGATCCTCGAAAGCAATCAGTTCGATCTCGGCGCCGGCCAGTTCGCGATTCGCGGGGATCAACGACAGGCCCTCGACGCCGGTCGGCACGATGAAGCTCTGCGGCGTCTCGCCGTTGGTGGACGTGAGCGCTTCGTAAACGGTGCCGCTCTCGGCGCGTTCACCTTTTTTGCCGATGCCGCTCGTGGCATTACCTTGCGGATCGCAGTCAACGAGCAGGACGGTGCGGCCGGCAAGGGCGAGCGCGGCCGCGAGGTTGATTGCCGTGGTGGTCTTGCCGACGCCGCCTTTCTGGTTGGTGACGGCGATGATCTTAGCCATTGTTGGTCTTTAGCCCTAAACAGATCCTTGTCGGGTTTGGAAGTAGAGAGTAACACGGGTTCAGGGGTTCACAGGTTCAGGGATTCAGGGGTTCAGGGGTTCAGGGGTTCGAACCTTGTGAACCTTGTGAACCCCTGAACCTTTGAACCCGTGAACCTCTGAAACCCGTGTTAAACCCTGGTTTTGCTGAGAACCACCAGCTTGCTGCGCAGGGCATCCACAAGTGGGTAGCTGGCCATCCACGCCAGAGGCGGTGGCGGTTCCGTTTCAACAGTGCTCGTGCCCGATCCGCGGAACAGGAAGATCTTTCCGCCAGGACGAAGGAACGCCTGCAAGGTCAGAAGGGTCCGAGTCTCAATCCGAACGGCGCGCACCGACACCAGGTCGAGCGCCTCGTGAAGCTCCGCACGCGGCAGCAACTCCTCGAAGCGGGCGGTTTCGACTTCGGTCTCGCGAAGACCCAAGGTGCGGACGGCCTCCCGGAGGAACACGGCTTTCCGCATCTTCACTTCGACCATCCTCACGTGGAGGATGGGACTGGCCAGCTTGAGCGGAATGGCCGGGGAGCCGCCGCCGGAGCCGGCATCGAGCAGCGTCCGCGCGTTCTCTGGGACATAGCGCGCCGCGACCACCGGCTCGATCAGGAGGCGATCAATGGCTTCGTCTTCCCCGCCAGGTGTGAGCCGAAACGCCGTGAGGTTGATCTTGGCGTTCCACTTCGTCAGGAGCTGGTAGTAGGTTTCAAGGCCGTCCGCGAGGGACGGCTCGAGCGTGATGTCGGCCGCCCTGGCCCGCCGCTTCAGCCTTTCCCGAAACTCACGATTGGCCACGACACATTGAACAGGAGATCAGGAGATCAGGAGTACTAATTTTTCTCCTGGCCTCTTTTCCTCCTGTTAGAAGCGGTGCAGGTAGGCGCCAACCACGGCGACGGCGGCTGGTGTGACGCCGGGGATGCGCTGGGCCTGACCGAGGGTTTCGGGGCGGGCTTCTGAGAAGCGCTGGACCATCTCGCGCGAGAGGCCGGGGACGCGCTCGAACGGGAACGCTTCTGGAATGCGCCGGCGCTCGGCATGCTGCGCCCGCGCCACGGCCTGGTCCTGTCGCTGCAGGTATCCCTCGTACTTCACGGTCGTCTCGACCGACGAGACATCGAGCAACTCGTCCATGGTCGTCGTCTCCACGGCAACCTCCCCGCTGGTCATCAGGCCCCTCAGGGTGAGTTCCGGCCGCCTGAGGGCCTGCGAAGCGGGCATACGGGCGCCGCCCTGGACTCGCACCCAACTGCGCTGCAGGCGGTCCACGTTGAGGTCGTACCGGGCCTTGCGCCCACAGAAGCGCTCCCACCGGCTGTCGTCGACCAGGCCCAGGTCGCGACCCTTCGGCGTGAGCCTCAGGTCGGCATTGTCGGTCCGCAGCAACAAGCGGTACTCGGCCCTGGAGGTGAACATCCGGTACGGCTCGAGACAGCCCTTGGTGACCAGGTCGTCGACCATGATGCCCAGGTAGGCCTCGTTGCGGCCCAGCACGAGCGGCGAACCGCCGGTCACCGACTGCGAAGCATTAATGCCCGCCAGCAGGCCTTGGCCGGCAGCCTCTTCGTAGCCCGAAGTCCCGTTGATCTGTCCGGCGAAAAAGAGGCCGCTCACCTTGTGGGTCTCGAGCGACGAACGGAGCTCCGTCGGCTGGACGAAGTCGTACTCGACCGCGTAGCCAGGCCGCAGCATCTCGGCGGACTCCAGCCCTGGCAGAGCCCGAATCAGCTCCCGCTGGGTCTCGGCCGGCAGGCTCATCGAGAAGCCGTTGACGTAGATCTCCTCGACGTCCAGACCTTCAGGCTCGAGGTAGATCTGGTGACGCTCCCGATCCGGGAAGCGCATCACCTTGTCTTCGAGCGACGGGCAGTAGCGAGGTCCAACGCCGGCAATCTGGCCGTTGTACAGCGGGGAGGCGTCGATGTTGTCGCGGACCAGCTGGTGGACCCGATCGGTGGTGTGCAGCAGGTGGCAGACGGCCTGATTCGAGGGCGGGTTAGTGGCGGTGAACGAGAAGGGAAGAGGCTCGGAATCGCCGTGTTCCACGTGGAACACGCCCCTTTCCTCACCGCCGGTGAAGTCAATCGACTTCCGCGCCAGTCGCGGCGGCGTCCCGGTCTTCAAGCGTCCCCAGCGGACGCCGAGTCCCTTGATCGATTCCGCGAGGTCCCTCGAAGGTGGCTCGTCCGCCCGACCGGCTGGCCGCTGCTCACGGCCGATGTGAATCAAGCCGTTCAGGAACGTTCCTGTCGTGATCGCCAACGAGCGGCAGCGGAAGACACGTCCATCCTCAAGCGCCAGGCCGGAAACGCGTCCAAGATCGACAATAATTCGACCGGCCCGGCCGATGATCCAGTGAATATTCGGCTCAGCTTCGAGGGCCGCGCGCACCCAGGCGGCGTAACGCGGCTTGTCGGCCTGCGCCCGTGGCGACCATACCGCCGGCCCGCGGCTCCGGTTGAGCAACTTGAATTGTATGCCCGTAGCGTCGATTGCGCGGCCCATCAATCCGCCTAGCGCATCGATCTCTCGAACCAGATGTCCCTTCGCCGTCCCGCCCACGGCCGGATTACAGGGCATGTGCGCCACCGTTTCTCGACTGAGCGTGCACAGGCCGACGCTCCGCCCCAACCGCGCCGCCGCCCACGCCGCCTCGACGCCGGCATGCCCGGAGCCGATGACTATTACATCTAATTCACTTATCATTTACAGCAGTTCAATCACAAAATGTTCAAGCCCGAGGGTTCAACCACGACGGTTCAAACACGGGGGTTCAACGGGTTTCAGGATAACCCCCGAACCGGCGTCCTTGAACCCTCGTGATTGAACCCTCGTGATTGAACCTCCGTGATTGAACCTCCGTGATTGAACCGTCGTGGTTGAACCGTCGTGGTTGAACCGTCTAACCTACTTCCCGATGCAAAACTTCGCGAAGATGTGACGGAGCAGGTCGTCACTCGTGCGGCGGCCGGTGATCTCCTGCAGCGCGTGCGCCGCTTCCTGGAGATCGAGTAGCGGAAACTCTTCGGAGACCTCGCCCTCGAGCGCCTCGGTCGCGCGCAAGATCGCCGCGCGCGCTCTCTCGAGCAGCGCGGTGTGGCGAACGTTAGTAACGGCGGGCTGATCGCGTTTCTCAGGCGACCCCAAGAAAGGGCTGCCGCCACTAGCAGAGCTCAGCATGCCCGCGATGGCAGTGATCAGATCGTCGATTCCGGCGCCCGTGCGGGCCGAGATTGCGACGCCAGGTTCGGTGACGACAGCGGCGAGATCCGATTTATTCAGCACCACGACGCGCGGCAGGTTGGCCGTCTCGTCGAGGATGCCACGGTCCTCGGCCGTCGTCTCTCGCGAGCGATCGAGCACCACCAGAACCAGATCGGCCACGCCGAGCGCGTCTCGCGTGCGCGCGACGCCTTCCTGCTCGACAACGTCGCTGGTTTCTCGCACGCCGGCCGTGTCGACGAGCGCCAGCGACAACCCGCCGATGTCGGCGCGCTCGGTCAGCATGTCTCGCGTCGTGCCTGGAATGGCCGTCACGATTGCGCGGTTGGTGTTGAGCAGCGCGTTGAACAGGCTCGACTTCCCCACGTTCGGCGCCCCGACAATCACCACCTGCGCGCCTTCGCGCACCAGGCGCCCGCGGGCGGATTGCTCGAGCAACTGCTCGATCCGCGCCGTGACCGCTGCCAGTGACGCGCGGGCCTCGGCGGCGCCCACAAAGTGGTAACCCTCGTCCGGGAAATCAAGCGACGCCTCGAGCTTCGCTATTACGTCAAACAGGTCGCGCTCGATCGCGCCGATCGCGGCGGTCAGCGTGCCCTCGAGCTGATCGAACGCCGCCCGCGCCTGCAGCGGCGTGACCGCGTCAATCAGATCCGCGACCGCCTCGGCCTGGATCAGATCCAGCTTGCCGTTCAAGAACGCGCGCAGCGTGAACTCTCCCGGCTCGGCCAGCCGCGCCCCGCCGTCCATGGCGCGGCGAAGGATAGAAGAAAGGACCACCGGGCTGCCGTGGGCGGAAATCTCAATCACGTCCTCGCCCGTATATGAGCTCGGTGACGGGAAGGACGTAACTACGATTTGATCCTGGACGGTAACGGGTCGGGAGGGCGCCTCCTGTCGGGAGGGCACTCCTGGTCGGGATAACTTGGCGAAGGTGGCGTGGCGGGGTTTGAAGGGAGCCTCGCGGCCGACGAGTTCGCCTGCCACCCGAGCGGCGTCGGGACCGCTAATCCGAATGACACCAAGGCCGCCGCGACCCGCCGGGGTGGCGATGGCGACGATGGTGTCTGAGGTGGAGAACATTCGGTAGCCAGTATCCAGTAGCCCGATGCCAGATGCCAGAAAGACACGAGCTTTCCTGGCTACTGGTTTCTGGCTACTGGCTACTTCACCGAAATAATGACCGTCTTCTCGAAGGCGTCGCCGATGCTCTCGGACGTCACCTTGTCGACCTCGGCCACCGCGAGGTGGACGATGCGGCGTTCGTAGGGGTTGAGGGGCCCAATCTCCTGCGCCAGGCCGCTGTCCTTGGCCTTGCCGGCCAGGAAAATCGCCATCTGCTTCAGCTCATCGTCCTTGCCCTTGCGGTAACCCATGCAGTCGACCACCAGCCGGCGGCCTTCGGCGGCCTCGTGCCGGTAGATGGCGGAGACGATGTGCTGCAGCGCGGCGAGCGCTTCTCCCTGGCGGCGGATCAGCACGTTGCCGTCTTCGCCGTTCAGGTTGATGCGCACGCCGTCGGGCATCTCTTCGGCCGAGGCCTCGAGCTCAAGGTCCATCGCGTCGACGACCTTCTGGACGAATTCGGTGATGTCACTGGTTGCCATAATCAGTCCGCTATTTTGCGATCTTCCTTGCCGGCGCGCCAATCAAATAGTTGGTCGCGTACTGCTGCCCGATGGTCCACACCGTGCTGACCAGCCAGTAAATCACCAGGCCGCTCGGGAACGACAGCGACATGAAGGTGAACATGATGGGCATGAACATCATGATCTTCTGCTGGGTCGGGTCGGCCGTGGTCGGCGTCATCTTGGTCTGCCAGAACTGCGCCACGCCCATCAGCACCGGGGTGATGAACAGCGGATCGGGCGCCGACAGGTTATGGATCCAGCCGAAGAAGTGGGCGCCGCGAATCTCGATGGCCACCGACAGCATGGCGTAGAACGCAAACAGGAACGGCATGGTCAGCAGCATGGGCACACAGCCGCTGGCCGGGTTCACGCCCCTGGTCTTGTACAGCTCCATGACCTCGGTGTTCATTTTCTGCCGCTCGGGGTCGGTAATCTTGTATTTCGCGTACCGCTCCTGGATTGCCTTCATCTGCGGCTGCAGTTCCTGCATCTTCTTCATCGACACCACGCTCTTGTGGCGGAGCGGGAACATCGCGAGGTTGATCAGGATGGTCAGGACGACAATGGCCCAGCCCCAGTTGCCGACGTAGCTGTGGACCCACTGCAGCGCGTTCAGCAGCGGCACCGCGAGCCACGAGAAGATGCCGAAGTGAATGGAGCGGACCAGTTCGGTATCGACCGCCCTGAGGTCGTTGAACGCCTTCGGGCCGAAGAAGAACCGCGACGTCTCCCGCGCCGACTGGTAGCGCACCGCGTAGGTCATGTAAGTGGCAATGCGCCCCGGCTCGCTCGCGACGGGCACGTTGACCGGGGCGTAATCGATGCGAAATGGCACCGGCGAGGCCTCGTTCAGCAGCAGCGAGGCAAAATAGTGGTCCGACACGCCCGCGTAGCGGAACGGTGCTTCCTGTGAGCCCGCGGCGGTAGGCGCCACGCGCTCGACGTCGCCGTCCGTGTAGATCATGGGCTGGGCGGGCACCACGGTGCTCGGCGAGAAGAACGACGTCGGCGGCCGGTTCGCGATCTCGTCACCGAGCCCGGCGCCCCAATGGATCGACGGGTTCAGCCGCGCCTGGCCCAACTGCACCACGGTGCTAAACGTAACAAGGTAGCCGGCCGGCTCGAGGGTAAAGGACTTGGTGACGCTCAAGCCGTCGGAGGCCGACATCTCGAACGTCAGCGTCTGCGCCGCCGAGGTCGCATCGACGTTGCCAGGGACGCTGACCTTGTAGAGGGCGCTGTTGATGCGGTCGGTGACGGCCGGGTCATCCACGACGAGTGAGAAGGGCTTCACGGCATCGGGACCAATGCCCTGCGGCACGAGGTCGAGCGGCGTGCCGTCTTCGTTGCGATACTCCTTCAGCACCCAGTGCAGCAGGCGGCCACCGCGGTTGGTGAACGTCGCGCGCACGGTCGTGGTCTCGACCACGATCTCGCGGTCGGCGGTTTCGCCGACAGTGACAGTGGGGCCCAAGGGTGTCGCATTACCCGCGGCTTCAACCGGAGCCGCGCCAACCGTCGGCGGCTGCGCCGCGACGGCGGCAGGCGCCGACTGGTTGCTCGACTGCGTAAGGGCGGCCATGCTCCCAGGCGCTGGAGTCCCGGGGGCTTGGGCCTGCCCCGCGGTGCCCGGGGCTTGCCCCGCCGAAGCGCCGGGGGTTTCCGGCGCGGAGGCGGGAGGCGGCATCACAAAGCGCTGAAACAGGAACAGCACCAGGAATGACAGGGTTATCGCGATTAAGACTCTACGTTCCATGGGGACTTAAATGATCTCGTGGTCTGGTGACTTGGTGATTGGATGATTTAGTGTGGAACCGGATCGTAGCCGTGACCGCCGAACGGGTGGCAGCGGCACAGCCGCTTCGTGCCCAGCCAGCCGCCGCGGACCACTCCATGGCGTGTGATCGACTCGGTCATGTAGTCGGCGCAGCCAGGCATGTAGCGGCAGCTGCCGGCAAAGAGCGGCGAGAGCACGATCTTGTATACGCGGATCAACGCAAGCGCGATGCGCGCAGACCTAGTCATGCCTTGCCTGCCCTGAGCGAGCTCGCGTCAGGCAAAGCCGGACGCGGGCGAGTCGAAGGGACCCTCGCCAGCAAGGAAAGGAACTCGGTCTCGACACGAGCATAGGGGGCTTCGAGCATTTCACGACGCGGCACGACCACCACGTCGACCGCGCCGGCCGGCTTATGGTGACGAAACAGCTCGCGGGCCAGCCGCTTTGCCCGGTTGCGCTCGACCGACGCCCCCATCTTGCGGGTCGCGGCAATGCCAAGACGCGCCGGTCCAGCCTCGCGCTCCCTCGTGAACATGGTCATGAGGCGGCCGGACCGCTTAAAACCTGTCTTGTAAATGAGTTCGAAGTCGGCCCGCTTGCGAACATGCTCGGCTGGTAAGAACCTGGCCATCGCGTGGCTGGATTGGGGCCTGTGGCTTGGGACCTGGGCTTGAAATGTTCAAGCCTCAAGCCCCAAGGCTCAAGCCTATTTTTCGTCTGAAACCGTGAGCCGCTTGCGGCCCTTGGCGCGGCGGCGCTTTAGAACCTGCCGGCCGTCCTTGGTTGCCATACGAACCAGAAAGCCGTGCGTCTTCGCTCGGCGCCGGGTATTTGGTTGAAACGTACGCTTGCCCTTCTTAGATCTCGCCATATTCTCCTCCGCCTACGCGCCTTGCGCTCCGGCGAGACCTCGCCGAAGCTGTCCACTAGAAGCAGCGAAGGCGGGTCGGTCGAACCTACGATTATGTTCCGCTAACTCCTTCCCTGTAAAGGGTGTTCACCATGCTAGAGTGAGCGTTCGTCGAAGGGACCTCCCGGGAGATTTCCACACCTGTGGAAAAGCTTGTGGAAAAGCCCCGCAGTCCGTAACGATAAGTCCTTTATAATCAAGTTCTTGCAGTGATGCCCAGCACGACGATATGGGACCAGGTCCTCAGTCGTATCGAGGATCAGGTCGGCCGGCATAGTTTCTCGACCTGGTTCAAGCCAACGACGCTGCTGGCCGATGCGGGCCAGACCCTTTCCATCCGCGTCCCGAACCTCCTGTTCGTCGAATGGCTGCCCAAGCACTACTCGGTCGTGCTGGCCGAGGCCATGCGCGAGGTCGGCCGTCCCGACGCCAAGCTGGTGTTCGTGCCCGATGGGGCGGGCCAGGCGGGTGGGGCAGGTAAGGCGGGTGAGGCGGGTGTCGTCACGCCAGGCACCCCTTCCTCCTCCGCGTCCAGAATCCCGGTGGAAAAGGAGGAGTTGCCTCCACAGGTTCAGGTGATGAGCCACGAGGCCGAGCCGCTGCGCGCCGGCAGCCTCATTCCCCGCTACACCTTCGACACCTTTATCGTCGGGCCCTCGAACCAGTTCGCGCATGCGGCTTGCCGGGCGGTGGCGGAAACCCCATCACGGTCGTACAACCCGCTGTTCATTCACGGCGGCGTCGGCCTGGGCAAGACGCACTTGATGCACGCGATCGGCCACTACGTGGTGCAGCACCATCCCGGGCTCGTGCTCACCTATATCTCGTCCGAACGGTTCATGAACGAGATGATCAACGCCGTCAGGTTCGATCGCATTCTCGACTTCCGATCGCGCTATCGCAGCGTGGATGTCCTGCTGGTGGACGACATCCAGTTCGTGTCGGGCAAGGAAGGCACGCAGAACGAGTTTTTTCATACCTTCAATGCCCTGCACGACGCGCAGAAGCAGATCGTGATCAGCAGCGACCGCCCGCCCCATGAAATCCCGGCGCTCGAGGAACGCCTGCGCTCGCGCTTCGAATGGGGGTTGATTGCCGACATCCAGTCGCCCGACCTCGAGACGAAGGTCGCCATCCTGAAGAAGAAGGCCGAAGGCGAAGCCTTGCAGTTGCCCGATCACGTGGCGATGTACATGGCGACGCGCATCAAGTCGAACATCCGCGAACTCGAAGGGTCGCTGATTCGCCTGATTGCCTATGCGTCGCTCACGAGCAAGCCACTGACCATCGAACTGGCCCAGGACGTGTTGCGCAACGTAATCGATCACGACGAGAAGGCCGTGACGATCGAGCAGATCCAGAAGTTCGTGGCCGAGTACTACCAGATGAAGCCGGCCGAGATCCGCTCGCGCAACAACTCAAAGTCGGTGGCGATGCCGCGGCAGATTGCGATGTACCTGTGCAAGGCGCTGACGCACGCTTCGCTGCCTGAAATTGGCCGCAGCTTCGGCGGCAAGCATCACTCGACGGTGATCCACTCGATCAAGAAGGTTGAGGAAATGCGGAAGAAAACGCCTGAATTCGACCAGCAGGTGAAGAATCTGTTGGACCAATTCAAGTAACCGGTAGCCAGTAGCCAGTAGCCAGAAAAACTCTCGTCTTTCCTGGCTACTGGCATCTGGAATCTGGCTACTGACGAGTTTTCCACAACCTCAACTGTGCAAGGTTTGCGGATGGCTGCGGATTGGGCGAAAGCCCCCTGTTGCCGCGTCCGGCAACCCGCATGTTACCCACAGAAATATTCACAGTTTAAATAATTGGAAAATAAGGGTTTATACCCGCTGGAAATTTCGTAAACAGGACCTACTTCCTGTATACTTTATTGTCTTCGCCTTTTCTCTAATTCTAAGAAGGTAGCCGCGCTATGGAACTGGTCGCCAGGAAAGCCGATCTTGTGCGGGAACTGCAATTTTTTCAGCAGATCGTCGAGCGCAAGAACACGATTCCAATTCTGGCGAACGTGCTGCTCGAAGCATCGGGCAACGAGGTAACGTTGCTCGCCACCGATCTCGAAGTCGCGCTACGCAGCCGCTGTGAGGCTGCAGTAGGCAAGCCTGGCGCGGTCACGCTGCCGGCCAAGAAGTTCTACGAGGTGGTGCGCTCGTTGCCGGACGGCGACGTCAACATCGAAACCGACAAGGGCGGCACCACCGTCAAAGTTTCGGGCGGGCAGTTCAGCTCGAAAATGCCGACGCTACCCCGCGAAGACTTTCCGAGCCTGCCCGAAGCCGGCGGCGGCGCCAAGGCCACCATCAAGGGCAAGTCGCTCAAGCAGATGGTGGCGTTGACACAGTTCGCCATCACCGGTGAAGACACGCGTTACTACCTGAACGGCGCGCAGTTTGTGTTGCGGGCTGACAGCATGACGTTTGTGGCCACCGACGGCCACCGCCTGGCCCTGGTCAACGTGAACCATGAGGGCGCCAAGGGCGACGACATCAAGGCGATCCTGCCGCGCAAGACGCTGGCGGAACTGGGCCGCCTGCTGGCCGACAGCGACGTGGATGTGAAATACGAACGCGGTGAGAATCACCTGTTCTTCGAGATCGGCCCGCGCCTCCTGATCTCGCGCATGATCGACGGCCAGTTTCCCGCCTACGAGAAAGTCATTCCGAAGGGCAACGACAAGCACATCGAGTTCGAGCGCGACCGGTTGACGCAGGCCGTGAAGCGCGTCGCCATCCTGTCGAACGAACGCTCGCGTGCCGTGAAGATGATCCTCGAGAAGGGCAAGGTCGAGGTCACCTCGAGCAGCCCGGAGTTTGGTGAAGCGCGCGAGCCCATTCCCGTCGAATACAACGGGCCGTCGCTGACCATCTGCTTCAACGCCCAATACGTGCTCGACTTCCTTGCCGTCGTCGAATCGGAAGTCGTGGCGCTCGAGCTGAAGGACGAAGTAAGCCAGGCCGTCATGAAACCCGTTGGGGCCGATGGCTACGACTACACCTACGTCATCATGCCGATGCGCGTTTGACGCGTAGGTGACGCGTAGGGTCGGACTTTAGTCCGACCGCAACGGGCGCACTAAAGTGCGCCCCTACGCAATAAGTAGATAACACCGATAAAAAATGTCCCAGACGGATCAACCGGAAAACCAGGCAGGCCTCGGCGGCGCAAACGGCAACGCCAGCAACGGGAACGCCGACTACGGCGCCGAAAGCATCAAGGTCCTCGAAGGTCTTGAAGCGGTCCGCAAGCGCCCGGCGATGTACATCGGCTCCACGGGGCCGGCCGGCCTGCATCACCTCGTCTACGAAATCGTCGACAACTCGATCGATGAAGCGCTGGCCGGGTACTGCACCGAGGTCAACGTCACGATTCACCTCGACAACTCGGTCACGGTGATCGACAACGGCCGCGGCATTCCCACCGACATGCACGAGAGCGGCCGCCCGGCGGCGGAAATTGCCCTCACCGTGCTGCATGCCGGCGGCAAGTTCGACAACAGCAGCTACAAGGTGTCGGGCGGCCTGCACGGCGTCGGCGTGTCGGTCGTCAATGCGCTGTCGGAGCGTCTCGAACTCGAGATCTGGCGCAACCACCAGACGCATCAACAAAGCTACGAGCGCGGCAAGCCGCTGACCGACCTGGCCGTCACCGGCACCACGCAGCGGCGCGGCACCAAGGTCACGTTCAAGCCCGACGCGCAAATCTTCGAGATCACCGAGTACAGCTTCGACACGCTGGCCCAGCGCCTGCGCGAGCTCGCGTTCCTGAACGCCGGCCTCACCGTCACCCTGGACGACGAGCGCGACAGCGGCAAGAACCATCGCTTCCACTACGACGGCGGCATCATGTCGTTCGTTGAGCACCTGAACAAGAACAAGGGTGTAATCAACGACAAGGTGGTGTTCATGCACGGCATGCGCGAGGGCATCGACGCCGAGATCGCGCTGCAGTGGAACGACGGCTACAACCCGGTTGAGTTCTCGTTCGCCAACAACATCAACACCCACGAAGGCGGCACGCACCTGTCGGGCTTTCGCGCGGCGCTCACGCGAACCGTGAACGCCTACGCGAACAGCAACAACCTGGTGAAGGACCTGAAAGACGCGACCATCAGCGGAGACGACATCCGTGAAGGGATGACCGCGGTCATCAGCGTCAAGATTCCGAACCCGCAGTTCGAAGGCCAGACCAAGACCAAGCTCGGCAACACCGAGGTCAAGGGCATCGTCGAAGCGATCGTTAACGACAAGCTGGGGGCCTTTCTCGAAGAGAACCCGGCGATCGCGAAACGAATCGTTCAGAAGACCGTGGACGCGGCCAGGGCCCGCGATGCGGCCCGGAAGGCCCGCGACCTCGTTCGTCGCAAGGGCGCGCTCGACGGCCTGTCCCTGCCCGGTAAGCTGGCCGACTGCCAGGAACGCGACCCCACCCAGGCCGAAATCTACATCGTCGAAGGCGAGTCGGCAGGTGGTTCAGCCAAGCAGGGCCGTGATCGGCGCTTCCAGGCCATCCTGCCCATCAAGGGCAAGATCCTGAACGTGGAGCGCGCCCGGCTCGACCGGATGCTCAGCTCCGATGAAATCAAGACCATGATCGCGGCCCTTGGCTGCGGCATTGGCACCGACGATTTCGACATCGACAAGCTGCGTTACCACCGCGTCATCATCATGACCGACGCCGACGTGGACGGCTCGCACATCCGCACGCTGCTGCTGACGTTTTTCTATCGGCAAATGCCGATGCTGGTGGATCGCGGCCACATTTACATCGCGCAGCCGCCGCTGTTCCGCGCCAAGCGGGGCAAGTCGGAAACGTTCATCAAGGACGAGCGCGCGCTCGAAAGCTTCCTGGTGCATCGTGCGGTCGAATCGCGCGCGGTCCGTTCGGCCGACGGCGTGGAATACGCTGGCGCCGAACTCGAAAAGCTCCTGCACGGCATCATCGCCTACCGCAACGTGCTGTCGACCGTGGAGCGCCGCGGCCACGCCCGCGACGTGGTTGAAGCGCTGCTCGACCGCGACGCGCGCGACCGCGGGTTCTTCGAACAGCAGGCGGTCCTGCAGGGCGTGGCCGACCAGGTGACGACGCCGACGCGGGATGTGACGCTCGAGCGCGACGAGGAACATAACACCTGGAACCTGCGCATTGATGACCGAGCCACGGGCTATTCGCGCATTGACAAGATTGGCTTCGAGTTCGTGATCTCGGGCGAGTACCGCACGCTGGCCGCCAGCTACCGCGAGATCAAGAACGTGGTGCTGGCCCTGCGAAAGGGCCCGGTCGAAGTCCGAGTCCTCGCCGGTGGAAAAGTTGAAGAACCAGAAGAGACCGAGATAGTCGACGAGGGCCTCACCGGCGACGAGGCCGAGGCCCTCCAGGCGATTGGTCTCTCGCCCGCCAGTGCCAAAGGTGCCACAGGTGCCAATAGTGCCAAGGGTGGGCCTGTTGCCATTCGCTCGATCGACGAGTTTATCGAGCACTTCATCAGCCTCGGCCGCAAGGGCGTCGCCATCAACCGCTACAAGGGCCTCGGTGAAATGAATCCCGAAACCCTGTGGAGCACGACGATGAACCCGGAGATTCGGTCGTTGCTCCAGGTCCGCGCCGAAGACCACACCGAAGCCGACTCGATGTTCACCACGCTGATGGGCGACCAGGTCGAGCCGCGGCGCAAGTTCATCGAAGACAACGCACTGGATGTCAAAAACCTGGATATTTAGTAGCCAGATGCCAGATGCCAGAAAGACTGGCCTGGCTACTGGCTACTGGCTACTGGCTACTACTGAATGACGACCGAGCAGACGCGCACGCCCGTAAATATCGAAGACGAGATGAAGCGCTCGTACCTGGATTACGCCATGAGCGTGATCATCGGGCGCGCGCTGCCAGACGTCCGCGACGGCCTCAAGCCGGCGCATCGCCGCGTGCTTTACGCGATGAGCCAGATGGGCCTGGCCTCGAACCGCGCCTATCGCAAGTGCGCGAAGGTCATCGGCGAAGTCATCGGTAATTACCACCCGCACGGTGACCAGCCGGCGTACGACACGCTGGTGCGCCTGGCGCAGGACTTCAACATGCGCAAGACCCTGGTCGACGGCCAGGGTAACTTCGGCTCGGTTGATGGCGACCCGCCCGCCGCGTATCGCTACACCGAAGCCAGGCTCGAGGCCCTTGCCGAAAGCCTGATGCAGGATCTCGACAAGGACACGGTCGATTACGTCCCGAACTTCGACGAGACGACCACCGAACCGACGGTGTTTCCAGCGACCTACCCGAACCTGCTGGTCAACGGCTCGACGGGCATTGCCGTCGGCATGGCCACCAACATCCCGCCCCACAACCTGGGCGAGGTGATCGACGGCGTGATCTGGATCATCGAGAACACGTTGCTTGGGGCTGGTGAGGCTGGTCAGGCTGGTGGGGCGGGTAAGAGCTACAGTCGCGAAGAGAAGCTGAAAGAACTGATCCGGTTGATCCCGGGGCCCGACTTCCCCACCGGCGGCACCATTGTCGGCAAGCGCGGCATTCACGAGGCCTACCTGACCGGCCGCGGCTCGATCCAGGTGCGCGCCAAGACCGAGATTGAGACCACCAAGAAGGGCGATCGCCAGCAGATCATCGTCCACGAGATCCCGTATCAGCTGAACAAGACGCGGCTGCTCGAACGCATCGCGGAGCTCGTGCGCGACAAGGCGCTCGAGGGCATTTCCGACCTGCGCGACGAGTCGGACCGCGACGGCATGCGGATCGTGATCGAGCTGAAGCGCGGCGAAATTGGCGAGGTGGTGCTGAACAACCTCTACAAGCAGACCCAGCTGCAGCAGTCGTTCGGCATCATCACCCTGGCGATTGTCGCGGGCCGGCCGAAGGTGCTGAACCTGCTCGAGGTGATCGAGCATTTCATCGACTTCCGCCGCGAGGTGGTGCGCCGGCGCATTGCGTTCGAGCTGCGCAAGGCCGAGGCCCGCGCGCACATTCTCGACGGCCTGAAGATCGCCCTCGACCACCTCGACGCGGTGATCAAGCTGATCCGCGGGTCGAAGAACCCGCCCGAAGCCAAGAGCGGCTTGATCGAGCAGTTCGGTTTGTCCGAGATCCAGGCGCAAGCCATTCTCGACATGCAACTGCAGCGCCTGACCGGCCTCGAGCGCGACAAGATCCTGGGCGAACTGGCCGAGCTGACGGCACTGATCGCCAAGCTCAAGAACATCCTCTCCAGCCAGCCGCTGCTGTTGCAGATCATTCTCGACGAGCTGCGCGCCGTGAAGGCGAAGTTCGCCGATCCGCGCCGGACGATGCTGATCGAGGACGAGAGCGAGATCAGCATCATGGACCTGATCGCCGACGAGGACGTCGCGATCTCGGTCACCGACACCGGCTACATCAAGCGCACGCCAATCACCACCTATCGCACGCAGAACCGCGGCGGCAAGGGCCGGATCGGCATGCGCAAGCGCGACGAGGACGTGGTCAATCACCTGTTCGTCGCCTCGACCCACTCGTTCCTGGTGGTGTTCTCGGACCGCGGCCGCGCCTACTGGCTCAAGGTCCACGAGATCCCCGACGTCGGCGCCGACGGCCGTGGCAAGTCGGTGGCGAACCTGGTGCAGATGGAGGCCGGCGAGAAGATTGCGGCCATGCTCGCGATCAAGGAATTCGACGACACCCACTTCATCGTGATGGGCACGCGCAAGGGCACCATCAAGAAGACCGAGCTCTCGGCCTTCTCGAACCCGCGCGCCGGTGGCATCATCGCCATGGGCATCGACGAGGGCGACGCGGTCATCGACGTGCAGACGTCCGACGGCACGTGTGAGATCTTCATCGGCACCAAGGACGGCAAGGCGATCCGCTTCGGCGAAGACGAGGTCCGCGGCATGGGCCGCACCGCTTACGGTGTTCGCGGCATCCAGTTGCGCGAGGGCGACGAGGTGGTGGCCATGCAGGTCGCCAAGCCTGGTGGCACGCTGCTGACCGTCACCGAGAAGGGCTATGCCAAGAACACGCTGCTCGACGAGTACCGCGTGACCGGCCGCGGCGGCCTGGGCGTGAAGAACGTCGAAGTAACCGACAAGAACGGCCCCGTCGTCGCCATCACGCAGGTGCACGACAACGAGGAGCTGCTGGTCATTACCGAGCAGGGCAAGATTCTGCGCACCGCCGCCAACGAGATTCGCACCATCGGCCGCGCCACCCAGGGCGTTCGCCTGATGGACCTCGAAGGCGACGATAAGATTGTGTCGGTTGCATTGGTCGAGAAGGCCGAAGAAGAACCCACAACGCCACCCGAAGGCGCACCAGGAGATCCGCAATCATGAAGCTAGCCGCAGCGCTCTTGCTTGTTCCCGCGACGATGATGGTGGTTAGCTGCTCGCGTCCGCCGGAGCAGCAGTTCCTGAACCAGTATTTCCGTGCCGCCAAGGCACGCGACAACACGACCGTGGGCCGCATGGCCGCGGTGGTGATCGATCCCCGCACCCAGGGCTCGGTTGAAGACTTCGAGATCACCAGCGTCAGCGAGGAACGGCGGACACCGCTGACCTTCGCGCCGTTGTTCGAGGCGGCGGCCAAGGCTGACGAGACCGAACAGGCGTTCCTGAGGACGAAGATCGAGTACCAGAACGCGAACATCAAGATGATCGAGGAAGTCCTGAAGATCGAGCAGCTGAACCCGACGGCCAAGCTCACCCCGGCGCAGGAGAAGGTCAAGGCCGAGTGGGACAAGTGGCGCGAGGGCATTGCCGCCCACGCCAGGGCCACGGCGTCGGCCAACGCCGCGATCAAGGCCAGCACGGGTGTCGCCGAAGCGTCGTTGACGCAGCCGGGCCAACCGCCGCTCGACCCAAAGACGTTCACGGGCGAGACGGTCACGAAAGATGTGGTCGTCGCTGCGACGATGCGGTCGCCCGAAGGCACGGAGTCTCAGAAGACGCTGACGGTGACGATCGAGCGCGTGGTCGGCGGCGGCCGCGAAGGGCGTCAGATTATTACGAAGATCACAGGGCTGTAAGCTTCGCGTATTTCGCGCGAAGCGTCTTCGTTCCTACCGAGTTGAACCGGACGACCAGTTTCTGGTCGTCCTCCAGGTCCTCCACGCTCACCACGGTGCCTGAACCGAACTGCGCGTGCTTCACGCGCGCGCCAGGGCGGAGGCCCGGCGTCTGGTCTTCTTCCTCGTACTTGAAGTTCTGCGTCGGGACCTTCGCGTCATCGTCCTGGCGGCCAGCCCGATAGCCTGCGGCCGGCTGGCGGGGACGTCCGTATGGGTTGGCGCGATACTCCCCCCACTGATTCCCTCGAGAGCCCGATGAGTAAGACGAAGACACCGCGGGCAGGTCCTGCTCCACCAGATCCAGCGGAATCTCCTCGATGAACCGAGACGCCTCGGTGTTCTGATACTCGCCGAACACGCGTCGCCTGGCGGCGCTGGTGATCACCAACTGCTGTCGCGCGCGGGTGATGCCGACATAGAGGAGGCGGCGCTCCTCTTCCATCTCCGCCTCGTCATCTCGCGAGCGGGAATGCGGGAAGAGACCTTCTTCGAGGCCGGCCAGCACCACGGTCGGGAACTCGAGTCCCTTGGCCGAGTGCAGCGTCATCATCATCACGCGCGGGTCGATCTTGCCTTGCTCCTTGTCCACGTCCGAAAGCAGCGACAGCCGATCGACAAACCCGCCGAGCGAGGGCTCGTGCTCGCGCGACTCGTACTCGCGCGCGGCCGAGACCAGTTCCATGAGGTTCTCGATACGGCCTTCTGATTCTTCGCTGCGGTCTTCGCGCAGGTCGCGCAGGTAGCCGGACTGGTCGAGCACCTTGCCGAGCAGGATCGACACCGGCTCGTTGCGCGCCACCTCGGCCAGCGTGGTGATCATGTCCTTGAAGGCCGCCAACGACGCGCCCTGCCGCGACGACAGGCGCCGGCCCTCGACCCCGACCACCAGCTTGGTCCACAGGGAGTTGGTGACGACCGTGGGCGCCAGGCCCGCGAACAGCGGCGGCAGGTTGGCGTCTTCTTCCGACACGTCCACGCCTTCAAGCGCGTCCATCACACCCTTGCCAATGCCACGAGCGGGCGTATTGATCACGCGGCGCAGCGCCACATCGTCGTGCGGATTCAGGATCAGCTTCAGGTAACTGAGCGCGTCCTTGATCTCGCGGCGCTCGTAAAACCCGACGCCGCCGAGCACGACGTAGGCAATGCCCGCGGCCCGCAGTGAATCTTCAACCGCCCGCGATTGCGCGTTGGTGCGATACAACACCGCCGTCAGCGAGCGCGCATCGTCCTGGATGGCAGCCCGGGCGACCTTGGTGATGTATTCGGCTTCGTCCAGTTCGTCGGCGCCCCGGAAATAGCGGATCTTGGCGCCGCCCTTCTGGTCGGTCCAGAGCGCCTTTTCCTTGCGATTGCGATTGTTGGCAATCACCGCGGAGGCGGCCTTCAGAATCACTTCGGTCGAGCGATAGTTTTGCTCGAGGCGCACGATCACGGCCTCGGGAAAGTCGGTCTCGAAATCGAGGATGTTCCGCAGGTCGGCGCCGCGCCACTTATAAATCGACTGGTCGGGGTCGCCGACCACCGCCAGGTTGCGATGCCCGCCGGCGAGCTGCTTGATCAGCAAGTACTGCGGCCGGTTGGTGTCCTGGTACTCGTCCACCATGACGAACTTGAAGCGCCGGGCGTAGCGTTCGCGCACGGCGGGGGCCTTGTCGAACAGCTCGACGGTCTTCAGCAGCAGGTCGTCGAAGTCGAGCGCGCTCGCGTCCTTCAACGCCTTGAGATAGCCCTCGAACAACTTGCCGATCTCGCGGTCCTTGGGGTTCCACGTGCCGGCAAAGGTGTCGGGCCCTTCCATGCGATTCTTGGCGGCTGAAATGCGGCCCAGCACCATGCGCGGCTGATAGGCCGCGTCATCCATGTGGTATTCGCGCAGGAGCTGCTTGATCACCGACTGCTGGTCGGCGGAGTCGTAGATGGTGAAGTCGCGGCTGAGGCCAATGGCCGGGGCCTCGCGCCTCAGCAGGCGGGCGCACAACGCATGAAACGTCGACACCCACATGGCCCGGCAATCGGTGTCGAGCAGCTTCTCGACCCGCTCGCGCATCTCCTGCGCGGCCTTGTTGGTGAAGGTCACCGCCATGACCTCGTCTGGATGTGCCAGCCGCTCGGACACGAGGTAGGCAATGCGATGCGCGATCACACGCGTCTTGCCCGAGCCCGCGCCGGCGAGAATGAGGAGCGGGCCGTTCGTTTGTTGTACTGCTTCTTGCTGAGCAGGGTTTAGCGAGGAGAGAAGATCCAACCCCTCTATTCTACCGTGACACTCTTCGCCAGGTTCCTCGGTTGATCGACGTCGCAGCCGCGACGCACCGCGATGTAGTACGACAAGAGTTGCAACGGGATCGACAACACGACTGGCATTAACAGCGCACTGGTCGCAGGAACTGTGATCAGCGAGTCGGTGTCGCCCAGGATCTGTTGCAGCGTCGTATCGCCGGCCGTAGTCACGGCGATGATCGAACCGCCGCGCGCCTTGGCTTCCTGGATGTTGCCCTGCATCTTCTCGAACACGTGATCGTGGGTGGCCAGGGCCACGACCGGCATCTGCTCGTCGATCAGCGCAATGGGACCGTGCTTCATCTCGCCGGCCGGGTAGCCTTCGGCGTGAATGTAGGAAATCTCCTTGAGTTTGAGCGCGCCCTCGAGGGCGATCGGGTAATTGACGCCGCGGCCCAGGTAGAGGAAATCGGCCCGGTTGTGGAACCGGATGGCAATCTCCTCGACCTGTTTTGCCGTCTTCAGCGTGTCTTCCAGTGCCTGTGGCAGCTGCATCAACGCCTTGATGTGCTCGCACCGCTGCTCTTTCGTCAGCGTCTCGCGAACTTCGGCGAGGCGCAGGGCGAACAGGTACAGCGCCACGAGTTGGGTCGTGAAGGCCTTGGTCGAGGCGACCCCAATCTCCGGGCCGGCGTGAGTGTAAATGGTGCCTTCGGCCTCGCGCGTGGCCATGCTGCCGACGACGTTGCAGATGGCGAGGCTGCGGGCCCCCTTGCCCTTGGCCTCGCGCAGCGCCGCCAGCGTATCGGCGGTTTCGCCCGACTGCGTGATGGCCACGGCCAGCGTCTGCTTGTCGATGATCGGGTTGCGGTAGCGGTACTCCGAGCCGTAGTCGACTTCGACCGAGAGCTGCGCGAGTTCCTCGATCATGAACTTGCCGACGAGCGCCGCGTGCCACGAGGTGCCGCAGGCCAGCAGCGTGATCTTGTTGATCCCGCGCAGGTCGTCGGCCGAGATGGCCATCTCCTCCAGGTGGATTTGCCCGGAATCAAGCGACGCACGACCGAGCACGGTGTCGCGAACCGCGTGCGGCTGCTCGAAGATTTCCTTGAGCATGAAGTGCTTGTAACCGGCCTTCTCGGCCGATATCGGATCCCACAACACGCGGGTTGGCTTGCGCTCCACGGCCTTGCCGTCGAGTGTCTGGAACGCGACGCCGGCGGGCGTGAGGATGGCCATTTCTCGGTCTTCCATGAAGACCACGTCGCGGGTATGGCTGAGAATCGCCGGCACGTCCGACGCCACGAACGACTCGCCGTCGCCGATGCCCACGACGATCGGCGGGCCGTTGCGAACGGCCACCAGCTTGTTCGGGTCGTCGGCCGACAACAGGACCAGCGCAAACAGCCCGCGCACGCGCTTCATCGCGCGCAGCACCGCGTTCTCGAGCCCGTCGTCCCGCCACTCCTTCTGGACCAGGTGCGCCACCACTTCGGTGTCGGTCTCTGACTCGAACTTGTGCCCCTCGGCGACAAGCTCGCGCTTGATCTCCAGGTAGTTCTCGATAATGCCGTTGTGGACCACGACCAGGCGTCCGGTGCCGTCGCGGTGCGGGTGCGCGTTCTCCTCGGTGGGTCGGCCGTGAGTGGCCCACCGGGTGTGGCCCAGGCCGTACTCCCCCGCCAGCGGCTTGGCCTGAATCGCGTTTTCGAGGTTGATCAGCTTGCCGGCGCTGCGCCGGATGTCGATCTGGCCGTCGTGCACCACCGCGATACCGGCGGAATCGTAGCCGCGGTACTCGAGGCGGCGCAGGCCATCAAGAACGACCGAGACGACGGGCTTGGGGCCGATGTAACCAATGATTCCGCACATAAATTGAAGGGAGAAGGGAGAAGTCTGAGGTTAGAAGTCTTGCGACTTCTCACTTCCTACTTCGAGCTCTTCGCTTTCCTCTCAGAGACCCATCCCGCTTTGTTCTCCTGGCGAGCCCGGCCAATGCCTAGCGCGCCAGCCGGGACATTGGCGGTCACGGCCGAGCCTGCTGCAATGTACGAGCCATCTTCAAGCGTCAGCGGCGCGACGAGCGTGCTGTTGCTGCCGACGAACACGTTCTTGCCGATTACCGTCTGGTGCTTCTTTTCGCCGTCGTAATTGCAGGTAATGGTGCCGGCGCCGACATTTGTGGCCGATCCAATGGTTGCATCGCCGAGGTAGGCAAGGTGATTGGCCTTGGCGCCCTTGCCCATGGACGTCTTCTTCAGTTCCACGAAGTTGCCAATGTGGGCGTCTTCGCCGACCTGCGATCCGGGCCGGATGTGGGCGAACGGACCGAGAAACGCGCCGGCCTCCACTGTGGAATCCGTCACCACAGTGTGGTTACGCACACACACCCGGTCGCCGATGGTCGAGTTGACAATGCGCGAGCCGGAGTGAATCTCGCACGCCGCGCCAATCTTCGTGGACCCTTCCAGGAACACGCATGGGTGGATCACGGTGTCGGCGCCGACCACGACGTCACTGTCGACATAGGTGGTGGCAGGGTCAATCAGGGTGACCCCCGCGGCCATTAACTCTTCGTTCTTTTGCTGGCGAACCATGACACTGACCTCGGCAAGCTCTGTGCGGCTGTTGATGCCGCGAATCTCTTCCGCGCGCGCGACCGTCCAGGTGGCGACCGTGCGTTTGTGTTTCCGGTGAATCGCAACCAGGTCGGGCAGATAGTACTCGCCCTGGTTGTTGGCGGTGCCGATCGCGTCGAGGGCGCTGAAGAGCGACGCCAGGTCGAACGCGTAGATGCCCGAGTTGATCTCGGTGATCTTGCGCTGCGCCGGCGAGGCATCCCGTTCCTCGACAATGCGGGTGATGTTGCCGCCGGCCCGGACGATCCGCCCATAACCAAACGGGCGCGGCATGTCCGCGGTGACGACGGTGGCGGCGGCCTGCGACTGTTCGTGTGTCTCGATCAGCGACCGCAAGGTGGCGCCGGTCAGCAGCGGCACGTCGCCCGACAGCAACACGAGCACGCCCTGCTTGCCTTCCAGTAGCGGCCGCGTCTGCAGCAGCGCGTGGCCGGTGCCAAGCTGTTGCTCCTGAGTGACAAACTGCAAGGTCCGCCTAAAGGCGGACGCTACATTGGCGCCAATGTAGTGTCCGGCTTTAGCCGGACCGGTCAGTGCGGCCTTTACCTCCTCCGCACCGTGGCCCACCACCAGCGTGATGCTGGCTGGTTCAAGCGTATCGGCGGTCCGGAGCACGCGTTCGATCAGTGGGAAGCCGGAAATGCGGTGCAGGACCTTGGGGACCTGCGACTTCATGCGCGTGCCCTTGCCGGCGGCGAGCACGACGACGTGAATGTCAGCCACGAGTAATTTTGACTCGTTCCAGGGCGTCGTACACCACCTTTGTGGTTAGCCCAAGCTGTTCAGCCACCAGGCGGGCGGTGTCACGCTTAGACTCGCCCAGCCCTTTCTCTGTTAATTGACCAAACAATGTTGCGATATCCTCGTCCGTAGTAGCCATGGGTGCGTTTTGGGCCTTGGATCCGGGCGGCAGGACCAAAGTGAACTCCCCTTGCGGGGTCTCGAACCGGGCCAGAAGTTCGTCAGGAGTACCGAAAACGAACTCCTCGTGAATCTTGGTGAGCTCTCGCGCGACCATTATCTGGCATTTGACCAATTCACGAAGCTCCTCAAGGGTCTTCCGAAGCCGGTGGGGGGCCTCGAAGAACACCGCGGCCCGGTCCTGGCTGGCCTCAACCAGCGCCAGGAACCACAGTTTTCTGTCTTTTGCCTTAATCGGGGCAAAACCATGAAAACAAAATCCTTCAGACTTCATTCCTGACGCTGAAATGGCCGTCACCACCGCACTGGCGCCCGGGATGGGCTCCACCCTGAAGCCCGCCTCGCGAACGGCAGCCACCAGGGTCGCTCCCGGGTCAGAAACCCCCGGCGTACCGGCGTCTGTGACCAGGGCGATTGAATCCCCAGCGGCCAGGCGGGTCAGCAACCGGGCGACGCGTCCGCCCTCGTTGTGTTCGTGGACGCTCAGAACGGCGGTATCGATGTTGTAGTGCCGGAGGAGGTTGCCTGTGCGCCGGGTGTCCTCGGCCGCCACCAGCTGAACCGTTTTGAGGATTCGAAGGGCGCGAAGCGTGATGTCTTCAAGGTGGCCGATGGGCGTCGCGACGACATACAGGGTCCCCTTCGACTCGCGGCGCGGCCCTCCCGGGTCGCGCCACTCGCTCAGGACAGGGCCCTTCATCAGCCGCATTTTATTGTACCATTGCGAGATGGCCGCTTTCCCGTGATCGCGGCCGTCTTAGTGGAGCGTATCAGGGGAGTCGAAGGCCTCAACGATTGTGCTCACCGAAGGTACTGGGACCGTTCCGTAGGAACGGTCCATTCCGGATATCGAACCTGATGCACGCGGCTGAACCACTACCCCACTTCGTCGACGACTATCTCGCATATCTCTACGAGGTCCACCCGACCGGGGCGACCATGGACGGTGTTCACATCCATGACGACCTCTTAGAGGATTACCGTCGTACGGCCATCGACACCCACACGAGCGCGCTTGCCGGCTTCGCCCGGCGCCTCGATGGCATTCCCCACGCCAACTTGCCCCTACGCGAGCAGGTCGAGCACCAGATTGTTTCGGCCAACATCCGGGCGCGCCAGTTCGACCTCGAAGCGACGCGGCCCTGGGAACGCAATCCGCACGTGTACGCCGACACCCTGGCCTCGAGCCTGGCCGCCCAGGCCATTTTCACCTACGCCCCCGAGACCGACCGCGCGCGCCGCGTCCTGTCGAAATTGCGGCAGGTGCCTCGGCTCGTGCAGGCGGCCCGCGACAACATCAAGGACCCACCGGCGATTTTCGTGAAGGTCGGCATCGACACCTGGCGCGGCGCCATGGCGTTTATCGACACCGACTTGCCGCGCGCCTTCTCGAACGTTGACGATATGCACCTGCTCGGCGACCTCGCCGATGCCTGCACCGAAGCGGTGCAGACCATGGGCGCGTACGTCGCCGACCTCGAGAACGACATTCGGCCGAAGGCCAAGGGCTCGTTCCGGCTCGGTCGTGACAAGTTCGAACAGAAGCTGCGGCTCGAAGAGGGCATTACCCTGCCGGTCGATCGCCTGCTGGCGATCGCGACCCGCGAACTGGCCGCGACCCAGGAAGAGTTCCGCCAGCTGGCGGGGCGCCAGAACGGCGGCGACCCGATCGCCGTGTGGCGCAAGGCCAAGTCGCAGCACCCCGCCCCGGGCGCGCTGATCACGACCGCGCGGGAACACCTCGACGAACTTCACACCTTCCTGTCGCGCAACCCGGTCGTGGCGATTCCCGACAGCCCCGGCGTCGCCGTGGCCGCGACGCCCGAGTTCTTCCGCTGGTCGTCGGCCAGCATGTGGACGCCGGGCCCGTACGAATCCAAGCCCTCGCGGGCGATCTACTACCTGACCGACGTGGACCCGAAATGGGACGCGGAGCGCAAGGCCGAACACCTTCGCGACTTCAACAACCCGACGCTCATGGCCATCTCGATCCACGAGGTGTATCCCGGCCACTTCCTGCACTACCAGCACCTGCGCACGGTGGACTCGAAGGTCCGGCGCTCGACCATGTTCGCGCCGGCGTCCTACATGGAGGGCTGGGCCCATTACTGCGAGCAGATGATGCTCGAGGCCGGCTTCGGCAAGGGTGACCACGCCCTGAAGCTGGGGCAACTCGCCGAGTCGCTCGTTCGTCTCGCCCGCTTCATTGTCGGCATTCGCCTGCACACCGAAGACTGGTCGGTGGAGCAGGGGGTGCGGTTTTTCCGCGACGAAGCGTTCCTCGAAGAGGCCAATGCCCGCCGCGAAGCCGAGCGCGGGACCTTCGATCCGACGTATCTTGTTTATTCAGCAGGCAAGCTGATGCTGCTGAAGCTGCGCCGCGACTGGTACGAGCAGCAAGGCGGCAAGCCCTCGCTGCGCGCGTTCCACGATGCGCTGCTCGCCCAGGGCTCCGCGCCGTTCTGGGCGCTGCGGCGCCTCATGCTTGATGGGTCGTCGGACGTAGTGTTGGAGTAACGAATGCCGCTCTATGAGTATGAATGCACCGCTTGCGCGCACCGCTTTGAGGTGATCCAGAAATTCTCGGATGCGCCGATCGACCTCTGCCCCAAGTGCGGCGGCGCGGTCAGCAAGCTGTTCTCGTCGCCGGCGATCCAGTTCAAGGGCTCGGGGTTCTACCTGACCGACTACGGCCGCGGCGGCAAGAGCGACTTGGGCACCGGCGCGGCGAAAGAGTCGACCGCCAGCACGACGGCGGGCGAGACCAAGTCCGAGACGAAGACCGAAACGAAGACGGAAACGAAGACGGAAACCAAGGCCGAGACGCCCAAAGCCAACAAGCCCAGCACCACGACCTAACAGGAGCTCAGGAGATCAGGAGAAACATATTCTCTTGAACTCTTTAGCTCTTGTTAATGACCTGCGCCAGGTATTCCAGGAACGGCTTGGCGAGCTCGGGCCGCTTCATCGCAAAATACACCGTCGCCTTCAGGAACCCCAGCTTGTTGCCGGTGTCGTGGCGCACGCCGTCCACTTCATACGCGTAGATCGGCCGCGACTCCAGGAGCTTGCGCAAGCCGTTGGTCAGCTGGATCTCGCCGGACTTGTCCTTCGCCGTGTCGTGGAGGGCAGGGAAGATGTCGGGCGTCAGGATGTAGCGGCCGATGATGGCGAGGTCCGACGGCGCGTCCTCGCGGGCCGGCTTCTCGACGAGATCGGTCACGCGATAGACGCCCTTGCCGAACTCGGGTGCCGGCTCGCCGGCAATCACGCCGTAGTTCGAGACCTGGTCCATCGGCACGCGTTCGACCGCCAGCACCGGCCCGCCCGCCTTCTCGAACACCGCGATCATCTGCGCCAGCGCCGGCGGCTCCGCATCGATCACATCGTCTGCAAGGATGACGGCGAAGGGTTCGTTGCCGACGAGGGTTTCGGTGACGAGGACGGCGTGGCCCAGGCCGAGCGGTTCGCCCTGGCGGACGTACGAGACGTTGATCTGATCCGAGATCTTGCGGACTTCCTCGGCCAGCTCGCGCTTGCCGCGGCTTTCGAGAAAGGATTCGAGTTCCTTGGAGACGTCGAAGTGGTCTTCGATGGCGTTCTTGCCGCGGCCGGTGACCAGGATGATGTTGGGGACGCCCGAGTGGACGGCTTCCTCGACCCCGTACTGGATAGTCGGCTTGTCGACGAGGGGCAGCATTTCCTTGGGCTGTGCCTTGGTGGCGGGCAGGAAGCGCGTGCCCAGGCCGGCGGCGGGGAAGACGACCTTACGAACCGTGGAGCTCATATACCCTAGAATAGTTCACCGGCGGCGCTCGACGCGGCCTGAGACACCACATGCTTGACCCCATTTACGTTCGCGACAACATCGAAGCGGTTCAGCTGGGCCTGAGCAATCGCGGCCTCGACGCGAAGGCCGAGCTGCAGCAACTGGCGACCTACGAAACCCAGCGCCGGCGACTGATTCCCGCCATCGAAGGTCTGAAGCGCGAGCAGAACACCTCGGGCGACCAGGTGGCGCGGGCCAAGCGGCAGGGACAGGAAGTGCAGCACCTGTACGAGGCGAGCAAGCTGCGCAACCAGAAGATCAAGCAGATGGAAGTGGAGCTCGAGGCCGCCGAGCGCCAGCGCACGCTGATCCTGGAAACGCTGCCCAACCTGCCGCACGCGAGCGTGCCGGTGGGGAAGAGCGCGGCCGACAACGTGGTGGTGCGCACGTGGGGCGACCCGGCGCCGCTGGCCTTCGAGGCGAAGGCGCATTGGGACCTCGGTCCGCACCTGGGCATCATCGACTTCGAGCGGGCCACCAAGATCTCGGGTTCGCGCTTCGCGGTCCTGATGGGCGCCGGCGCGCAGCTCGAGCGCGCGCTGATCAACTTCATGCTGAACCTGCACACCAACGAGCACGGCTACACCGAGGTGCTGCCGCCGTTCCTGGTGTCTTCGTCCACGCTCTACGGCACCGGCCAGCTGCCGAAGTTCGAGTCGGACCTGTTCAAGATCGCAGGAGACTGGGATCTGTACCTGATTCCGACCGCCGAGGTGCCGGTCACCAATCTCTACCGCGGCGAGATTCTCGACGGCCGGCTGTTGCCGATGAAGTACACCGCCTACACGCCGTGCTTCCGCAGCGAAGCCGGTTCGTACGGCGCCGACGTGCGCGGACTGATCCGCCAGCACCAGTTCGACAAGGTGGAGTTAGTGAAGTTCGCGGCGCCGGAAACGTCGTACGACGAGCTCGAGAGCCTGACCGCGAACGCCGAACGCGTGCTGCAGCTGCTCGGGTTGCCGTATCGAACCATGGTGCTCTGCACCGGCGACATGGGCTTCGGCTCGGCCAAGACCTACGACATCGAGGTGTGGCTGCCCAGCCAGAAAGCCTACCGCGAGATCTCGTCGTGCTCGAACTGCGAGGGGTTCCAGGCGCGCCGCGCCAACATCAAGTTCCGGCCGGCCGGCACCGGCAAGGCCGAGCACGTGCATACGCTGAATGGTTCGGGCCTGGCCGTCGGGCGCACGTTGATCGCCATTCTCGAGAACTACCAGCAGGCCGATGGTTCGGTGCTGATTCCCGAAGCGCTCAGGCCATACATGGGTGGGCGGGATAAGATCAGTAGCCAGTAGCCAGTAGCCAGAAAAACGTTTGGCTTTCTGGCATCTGGCTACCGGATACTGGCTACTGACTTGCGGAGAGATGGCTGAGTGGTCGATAGCGGCGGTCTTGAAAACCGCTGAACCTTCACGGGTTCCGGGGGTTCGAATCCCTCTCTCTCCGCCAACTCACTCGGCTTTTCGCCTCGTTCGGCGGAGAGAGAGGGAGTCGGACTCAATTGTCGGCGCTAGCGCGCCGCCAACAGTGCGAATCCCTGGTACCGCAATACTCGCTCGCTTCGCCTCGCTAGACAGATTGCCAGTTAGAGACACCTACATGAAAAGACTATCGTTCGCGTCGCTGCTCTTGTTCGCCACCATCGCGTGCGGCGGCTCTACTCCAACTTCTGAACCCACCGAAGGGGCTCCCATGGCTAATACCGGCGTCAACGAACTGCAGATGGTCGACTCGAAGGTTGGCGACGGCGCCGAAGCTGTGTCTGGGCGGGTGGTGCGGGTGCATTACACCGGCTGGTTGTTCGACGCGTCGAAGGCCGACAAGCGCGGCGCGAAGTTCGATAGCTCCAAAGACCGTAATGACCCGTTCGAGTTTCCGCTCGGTGGCGGGCAGGTCATTGCCGGGTGGGACAAGGGCTTTGCCGGCATGAAGGTGGGCGGCACGCGGGTGCTGACCATTCCGCCCGCCCTGGGCTACGGCGCCGGCGGGGCCGGCGGCGTCATTCCGCCAAACGCGACGCTCGTGTTCGAGGTTGAGCTGCTCGAAGTCAAGTAGTCCGGCTGAAGCCGGACGCTACATCTGTAGTGTCCGCCTTTAGGCGGACCACACCATGCACTGTAAACATTTCGGCGTCTGCGGAGGATGCAGCCTGCCCGGTGTCGATTACGCCGAGCAGCTGCTCCAGAAACAGGCGCGGCTGGCGCGGTTGCTGGGCATGCCGGTGCCGCCGCTCGTGCCGTCTCCGCGCGAAGACCGGTTCCGCACCAAGGTCGCCTTTGTGTTCGGGCCCGAAGGGCAGGGCCGCGGCCTGGTGATGGGCCACTACGCCCGCGGATCGAAGCAGATTGTCCGCGTTGACGAATGCCCGGTGCACAGCGATCGCGGCAACCGCATTGCGTTTGCGCTGCGCGATCGCCTGGTGCGCGCCCGCATTTACGGCGTCGGCGCCCAACGTAACGGTCTCGTCCGCCACATCATCGTCCGCACCACGGAGGACGACCGCCAGGCGGTGGCCATGCTGGTGGTGACGAAGAACGACAAGGCGCTGCGCACACCCATTCGAGGGTTGCTGGCCTCGGCGGATCGCCCGGACGGATTCTTCATCAACATCAACGACCGTCCTGGACCCTTCATGGTGGGCTCGGAAACCATCAAGATTGACGGCCACAGCCACGTCAAGCAGGACGGCATTCTCGAGACGTC
The DNA here is from genome assembly GCA_030697165.1 of Acidobacteriota bacterium. NCBI lineage: Bacteria > Pseudomonadati > Acidobacteriota > Acidobacteriota bacterium. The sequence goes on along the minus strand of JAUYQQ010000008.1, from coordinate 349,326 downwards.
GTTCCTGGTGTCGCCGACGGCGTTCTTCCAGACCAACGTCGGCGCGGCCCGGGAGATCGTGAAGCTCGTCGTCGAAGGGTGCTTCGGTGCTGGCGTGCTGGCGTGCTCGAGTGCGGCGGAGGGGCCACCACGGGTTCTGGATCTGTACAGCGGCAGCGGGTTGTTCGCTCTGCCGCTGGTCAAGTCGGGCGCGCGGGTGACGGCGGTGGAAGAGAACCGCCAGGCCATGAAGGACGCCGAGTCCAACATCCGCCTGAACCGCATTCCGGGCGGCCTGGTGCGGTTGATCACGGCCAGCGTCGAAGACACGTTGCCGCGCGTGGCCAGGGACAAGTGGGACGCGGTGGTGCTCGATCCGCCGCGGCAGGGGTGCCCGCCCGAGGTGCTGGACGGGGTGTTCAACCAACTGGCTCCGGCGAGGGCGGTTTACGTGTCCTGCAATCCCGAGGCGCTGGCGGCCGAGTTGCCGGTTATCCTCAATGCCGGGTACCGCGTGACGAGCATTCAACCCGTCGACATGTTTCCTCACACCGACCACATTGAAACCGTGGTGGCCTTTTCGCGCGGATGAATTCGTTCACTAAGGGCGTGGTGATCGCGTCGACGCTGGTGGTGGCGTTCGCCCAGCTGTACCTCGCCACCCGGCTCACATACCTCGAACTGATGGGCCTCGCCACCGCCGGCTTCGCGATCGGCCTCGTTACCGGCCGCTGGCGGCCAGGCGTGGTGACCACCCTGCTGTTGTCAGTGGTGTACGTGGCGCCGGCGATCCACGTGGCGCTCGGGCGCTTCGAGAGCGCGAGCCTTGAAATTGCCTGGGCATTGCCGTTGCTCGGCCTGATCCTCTCCGGCCGCGCCGGCTGGCGCTGGAATGTCCCTTCGCGCTTCCGCTGGCCACTTGTCGCCTGGGCTCTCGTCATCGCCGTGTCGTGGCCCATCGTCTTCTTGCGCGAGCTCGACTTCCGCATCTGGACCCTGTTCATGCCTGGCGTGGCGAACACCAGCATTGGCATCACGCCCTGGGAGGCCGCGCATGGGGTCGCGTACTGGGCGCTGGTCAACCTGTTGGGTTTGCTGTGGTTCGATCGTTTGTTCGGCTGGTATGCGAACGGCGGGCTGGCAGAGTTCCGCGCCCGTGCGATCTACCCGATGGCAACCGGTGCGTTCGTGGCCTGCTTCATCAGCTTCTACCAGGGCGCGATCGACATCCAGTTTCTGAATCCTCACCAGTGGCCGTACATGCGCCGCGCGTCCGGCACTCTCGGCGACGCCAATATTCTGGGTGCGGTGGCCGCGTTGTGGGCGCCGCTGCTGGTGTTGCTGGCGCGCCGGCTGACGCCGCCATGGCCCGCGATTGGCGGCATCATCGGCGTGTCGGTGGCGGCCCTTGGTGTTGCGATGTCCGGCTCGCGGTCGGCCTTGATCGGCCTCGTGCTTGGAATCGGCGCGCTCGCCGTGGAGGGCCTGCTGGCGTGGCGTCGTTCGGCGGGACCATCGCGGCGGCTGCCACCGGCCAGGCAGTTGCTGCCGATCGTGGCCGGGCTCGCTGCTCTCGTCCTCGTCGGCTGGCTGGCCGCCACCGGCTCCGCGGTGACGAGCGTCGTCAGCCGAGGCGCTGTCCGCTATATGCCGTTCTTTGGAGAGGTCAGCATGGGCCAGGCGGTGTTCGAGATTTTCTGGGAGCGCTTCGGCTACGGGACCGCGGCCGTCCAGATGATCAGGGAGCATCCCGTCAGTGGGACCGGCATCGGCACCTTCCACACGCTGGTGAATGACTTTTCGATGTTGGTTAACGGCAAGAACCTGGTACCCGACAACGCACAGAGCTGGTACAGACACATGCTCGCGGAACTCGGCGTGCTGGGCAGCCTGCCGTGGATCGCGTGGTGCGCGGTCTTCGGGTGGACGTTGTTCTCGCGGCCGCCGCCGTCGGCCGATCGCTTTGCGGTGGGTGTGTTGCGAGCGACGCTGGCTGCCTTCGGAGTCATCTCGATGATGGGAATGCCCGGGCAATCAATGCCCGTGGCCCTCACGTTCTGGACGCTGGCGTTCTGGTTCGTGATGGAGCAGGGAACGCCTGAGGAGCCGCGGCCATGGTCGCCGGTGGTTTGGGGCGCGACGTTCGTGCTCGTGCTCGCGCACGCCGGGCTGACCTATGCCGACGCGCGCGGCGACCTGCGGCCGCGCAACCGGTCCATGCGTTTCGGGTGGGACTACCGCTATGGCATCAGCAACCCCGAGCTGTCACCTGACGGCTCCCCCGGCCGCCGCTGGACCGAGCTGCGCTCGCTGTCGATGGTTCCGGTCAAGGGCAAGGTGCTGAAGTTCGTGGCGTGGGTTGATCACCCCGACGCCGATGAGCGTCCTGTTCACACGCGCGTGTGGGCCGACAAGCGGCTGGTCTATGACGACGGCCTGAAGCGGAGCGCGGCGATCTTCCTGGACTTGGAGCCGGCCCCAGGCCAGACGCACTTGATGATCGAAACCGAGATCAGCCGGATGTGGAGCCCAACCGACTTCGGCCGCAGCGATCGCCGCATTCTCGGATTGTCCGTGCGCGACTGGACGTGGGAGTAGTCCGGCTAAAGCCGGACTCTACCTTTTGCCAACCGTTCGTTCGAGATAGGCGCGAATCGTGTCGTAGGTGTGCGCTTGCGTCCAGGCATGGACGACGCGCGCGTTGAGATCTGACAGGCACGCCGTGCGGTCGAGGATGAGCGTGGTGAAGGCTTCCTTGGTGAGCGCGAACGCGCCGGCCGGGATGCTCGCGAGCTGGCTGGCCACGGCAATGGCCCGTTCAAGCAACGACTCGGCCGGGCACTTCTCGTCGACGAGGCCGAGCGTGACGGCCTCGTCCGCCAGCACCGTGCGTCCCGTGAAGACCAGGTCGCGGAACACCGCATCGGTCACCCGCGCCGCGACAATTTGCAGCGGCAGCGCCGGAAACGGCACGCCCACCACCAACTCCGGCACGCCCATGCGCCCGGTGCCCTCGGCCATGATGCGGCGATCGCAGGCGGCGGCCAGGATGCAGCCGCCGGCAATAGCGTGGCCATTGACCGCCGCAATCAGCGGCTTCGGGAAGGTCAGCGTGTCGCGCAGCATCGTGTCGAGCACCGGAAGGAAGCGCTCGCCGTAGGCCGGGCCGTCCTTGATCACCCGGAACAGGTCAACGCCCGCAGAGAACGACGAGCCCGTGCCCGTGACCACCACCGCGCGCACCGGCGCGTCAGCCGCGGCCTTCAGCTCCGCGGTAAAGGCCTCGCCCAGCTCGATATCCATGGCGCTGACCTTGCCATGCGCCAGGCGCAGCACCCGAATGCCATCCCGATCCTGTCGTTCGATCATGCCGGCAGATTATCCTATTGCTTCATGACCCAGATCGTCGAGGCGCGACCCGCCGCCACCGTGATCGTCCTGCGGGAGGGCGACCCGTTCGAGTTCCTGCTGTTGCGCCGCAACGACAAGGTGGCCTTCATGGCCGGCTCCTACGTGTTTCCCGGCGGCCGCGTGGATCCGGGCGACCATCCGGCGCCGGGTTCGGCGATGCCGCCGCACGCGTTCAGCGACCTCACCGATGCCGAAGAAGCCGCCTACCGCCAGGCCGCCGTCCGCGAAGTGATGGAAGAAGCCAACGTCACGATCGCGCCCGCTGACCTGGCGCCGCTGGCGCACTGGGTCACCCCGGAGATCGAGATCCGCCGTTACGACACCCGCTTCTTCCTGGCGCGCCTGCCCGACGGGCAGGACCCCCGCCATGACGATGGCGAGATGACGGCCCTGGAGTGGATGTCGCCGAAGGCCGCGATCACCAGATTCGAGCGGCGCGAGCTGCTGTTGCCGCCACCAACCTGGACGACCATCCGCCAGCTCGAAAAGTGCTCATCGATCGACGAAGTGTTCGTGTGGGCGCGGCAACGAACGGTGGTCCGCATCATGCCGGGCTTCGTCAAGACCGAGAGCGTGACCATGCTCACGCTGCCGGGCGACCCGCTCTTCCCATCGATTCCCGGCTGGGAGGTGCCCGAAGAAACGCGGTTCGTGCTCGAAGGCGGCGCCCGATGGCAACCACTGAAACCCTGACCGCGACCATTGATCGCCTGATCGCGCTCTTCAACGCGAAAGGCATGGACCTGCCCGACGGCTTCTTCGATCGCCGCACGCAGTTCGTGCTGAACGGCGCACCGTTCGAAACGCTGCTGGGCCAGCCGCCCACCGATCCGCTGGTGCTGATGCTGGCCAGGGGACCCGCCGGCTATCGCTTCATGGCCAAGGCGCTGCAGCACGCGCTGCCCGACGCTCGCGTCGAGCGCGCCGCTCTCGACACCGGCAGCGATCCCTTCTTGATCACCACGCGGCTGCGGCTGTCGGGCACGCTGCGCGGCAGCGGCGGACGGCTCGACACCGCCGTGGCGGTCACGTTGAAGCTGGGCGAGCCGGGCCGGGTTGGCGTGGCCGAAGCGGTGGTCGATCCGGGCGACCTGGATAGGCTCCGAGCGGCCCGCCTGGAACCTTGAGGTCGATTCGCGTGTGGTCGAGACGACCTAGTCGAGACTGATGAAGCGGTACAGCACGCGGATCACGCGGTACGCCTCGGGCATCGACCCGGCGGGCGCGCGGATCCAGGTCCTCGTCTGGTCGTCGCCGATCACGCCGCTGATGCCTTCCATGTCGACCGAGATGTAGACCTTCTTGCCTTGTGCGGATGCATCAAACGCAACCACGAAGGACGCGAAGCCATCTTTCAAAGACAAGACAGGCATTTTGGTATTCCTTGAAAGAGTTACTTCGTGTCCTTCGTGGTTCTTACTTCGTGTCCTTCGTGGTTAAGGGTTCGTCTCCGGCAGTTGCAGCACGGCCCGGACGAAGTCTTGTTCCGGCAATCCGCCCATGATCTCGATCGTCTCGTTGACGATCGTCTTGGGCACGCCGGTGACGCGGTACTTACGGCTCAGGTCCATGAACTCCGTGGCCTCGACCGCGTCCGCGGTGATCAGCGGGTTGGCGGCTGCCATCTTGTGTGCGAGGACGACCGCCCTCGGACAGTGTGGTCAAGTGGGTGTCGAGAACACCTGGATGTGAGTGGGCGTGGTGACCGCCTGCACCCACGCCATGGTCTCGGGCTCGAGGTCGATCTTGCCGGTCCCCGCGACCAGGATCGCCTCGACCAGGCCGACGAACTCGTAGCCGGTCGGCGCGCCGTACATGCGCATGCGGGTATCGACATCGTTAGCCAGGATGACGATGGCCGGGGCCTTGTCGACCTTGTACTTGGCCTTGTCATCGAGATCGAGGACGAAGTTCTTTTCGACCACGGTGATCTTGTCGTTGAGGCCGGCGATTTCGTCGAGGATCTGCTTGGCGACCGGACCGCTTTCGGATCCGCCGAAGGCCTGCGTGAAGAGCAGCAGCTGTACGGGTTGGGTGATGGTGGAGAGATGTTGCTTGAGCGTTGCTTCGTCCTGCGCGCTGAGTAAGCCCATGCCTCGATTATCGCTCACCGGCTCGCCAGTGGAGGCGCAATGGAAGCCCGACACTAGAACTTGAACAGGTCGTCGAAGGCCTTCTTGGCGCCGGTCGGCTCCTTGGGGTTCTGGCTCACGGCCGCGGTGGTTTCGCGCTCGAACGAGGTCCGGCCCGAGAACAGCGGGCAGTCGTTGGCGACGTCCTTTGGCGAAACGCGCGCCGGAATGCGCTCGGCGCATTCGAGGCTGGCACTCGGGTCGAAGTTCACGCACTGCACACAGGAGCGCAGGTCGACCTGGCATTTCGGGCACTTGCTGCGCGACATGATCTCGGCATCGACGATGGTGCCGCAGCGGGCGCAGCGGGCAACCTGGCGCGACGACATCATGCGGGGGTTGCGCGCGCCTTCCGACGAGATGCGGCGGGCGCCGGCGGGGGCGCCCGGTTCGCGCTCGGGCTTGGGCGTGGCCGGCCGATCGGGGCGTGGCCCCGAAGGGCGGTCGCTCTCTTGATACCCGCGCTGTTTGTATTTGCGATCGTCGGACACTACGGCTGCTCCCGCGCCGAGGTGATCTTCATAGGGGGCAGAATATACGCGCGGCTGATGTTGGCGGGAAATTGTTTCTTGTCGGGAGGGTAATTGCGGGTCGGGAGGGTGTTACTTGTCGGGATCCCGACGGGAAGTTCCCTCCCGTCAAGGATTGCCTTCCCGGCAAGGTGTATCGCCCCGTCAAGAACCGGGAGGCAAGAATTGCCAAGACGCATGGCGCTGGGTTTAACAGTGGGGGAAGCACCGGGTGGCCCATCACCATGCGCTGGCAGGATGCTAGTTATGCGCGCACAAGATGCGTTTGTCAAGGGACCGTCATTAATTGTTCTTATGGAATATCTACTAATAGTGGTTGGTCTGTTGACCAACTACTACGTGGATTCCGACAAATACGGTCGCATTTGCGCTACCTGAAGCCTTGTGGAAATGCCGGGGACTTTTATATACAATCCCAGCTTGCGAAATTTTTCACAAAGGTCGCTCCCGAAGATATTCGGGTTAAAGTGTGCGACTTCGGCACTGCTATTTTGAGCTGGTGCCCTAACACCCGGGGGCTGCAAGGGACGCATGTCGCAGGTATTCCCAAAGAGCGCTAACGCCTGGTCCAAGGCCAGCGTGCTCGCCATCGTGTTCGTGCTGCTCAGCCTCGGCTGGGTGGTGCTCACGCTTCAACGTTCTGATTTCGTCACGTCGGCCAATCAGTTCGTCGAGCAACCCGTGCAATTCAGTCACCAGCACCACGCTGGCGGCATCGGCATCGATTGCCGGTACTGCCACACGTCGGTGGAGGTGTCGTCGTCGGCCGGGATCCCGCCGACCAAGACCTGCATCAACTGCCACTCGCAGATCTGGTCGGACAGCCCTTACCTCGAACCGGTACGGGCCAGCTTCCGCGACGACACGCCGCTCAACTGGGTGCGCGTGCATGACCTGCCCGACTTCGTCTACTTCAACCACAGCATCCACGTCACCAAGGGTGTCGGCTGCGAAACCTGCCACGGCCGCGTCGACAAGATGCCGCTGATGATTCAGAAGGTCTCGCTCCAGATGGAGTGGTGTCTCGATTGCCACCGCGACCCGTCCCGCTTCGTGCGGCCGCGCGAAGAGATCACGACGATGGGCTACCAGCCGGCCGTGGCGCAAGCGGAACTGGGCCCGCGCCTGGTCAAGGAATACAAGATTGCCGGCCTCGCACACATGACTAGTTGCTCGGTATGCCACCGATGAAACCGATGCACGCAGACGAAACCGATCCGAAGGCGCACCGGTCCATGAGCGCACCGATTGACCTCCAGGCCGTGCGGGCCCGACTCGAGCAGAAGGGCGGACCGCAGGTCTGGCGCAGCCTTGAAGCGGTCGCCGAAACGCCCGAGTTCAAGGACTACCTGCACCGCGAGTTCCCGACCAACGCGTCGGAATGGCTCGATCCGGTTGGCCGCCGCTCGTTCATGAAGCTGATGAGCGCGTCGATGGCGCTCGCCGGCGTCACCGCCTGCACCGTGCAGCCGACCGAGCTGATCGTCCCGTACGTGCGCCAGCCGGAGGAAACCATCCCCGGCAAGCCGCTGTTCTTTGCCACCGCCATGTCGCTTGGCGGCGTCGCCACGGGCCTGTTGGTCGAAAGCCACGAGGGCCGCCCGACCAAGATCGAGGGCAACCCCGACCATCCCGCCAGCCAGGGCGCCACGGACCTGTTCGCGCAGGGTTCGGTGCTCACGCTGTACGATCCGGACCGTTCGCAGACCATCACGCAGCTCGGTGAAATCCGCCCGTGGAGCGCGGTCATTGGCGCGGTGCGCGGCGGCTTGTCGGCGCAGTCGGCCACCAAGGGCGCCGGCCTCCGCATCCTCACCGAAACGGTGAACTCGCCGTCGCTGGCGGCGCAGATTCAGCAGGTGCTGCAGCAGCAGCCCAACGCCAAGTGGATCCAGTGGGAGCCGATGCCGCGCGACAACGCCCGCGCCGGCGCCCGCACCGCATTTGGTGAATATCTCGAGCCGGTCTACGACCTGTCGAAGGCCGATGTCATCTTGTCGCTCGACGCCGACTTCCTGGCGTCGGAAGGCGCCGGCAACCTGCGCTACGCGCGCCAGTTCGCCGGCCGCCGCCGCGTTGAAGAGAGCGCCGACAACCTCAACCGCCTCTACGTCGTCGAGTCCAACCACACGGTGACGGGCGGGCGCGCCGACAACCGCCTGCCGCTCAAGTCGAGCCAGGTCGAGGCGTTTGCGCGCGCGGTCGCGCAGCAGGCCGGCGTGGCCGGCGTGACCGGCACGGCGCCTGCCGGCAGCGAAGCGTTTGTCGATGCGGTGGCCAAGGACCTGGCGGCGCATCGTGGCCGCGCGGTGGTGATGGCCGGCGATTCGCAGCCGCCCGCCGTGCACGCGATTGCCCACGCGCTCAATGCCGCCATTGGCGCGGCCGGTGAGACGGTGTCGTACCTGCCGACCCCTGAAGCCGTGCCGACCGAGCAGCATGCGGCGCTGCGCGAGCTCGTGACCGACATCGAGGCCGGCCGGGTGCAGATGCTGGTGATCATCGGCGAGTCGAACCCGGTGATGAGCGCGCCGGCCGACTTCAAGTTCGCCGAGGCGATGAGCAAGGTCGCCCTGCGCATCCACTCGGGCCTGTTCTTCGACGAGACGGCCACGCTCAGCCAGTGGCACGTGCCCGCGGCGCACTACCTCGAGGCGTGGGGTGATGCGCGCAGCTTTGATGGCACCGTGTCGATCGTGCAGCCGCTGATCCAGCCGCTGTACGGCGGCAAGTCGGCGAACGAAGTGATCGCGACGCTGTCGGACCGCCCCGAACGCGCCGGCTACGACGTCGTTCGCGAATTCTGGGCGGGTGAGGCTGGTAGGGCGGGTCAGGCGGGTGGGGTAATACCAGCCGCGACCGCACCCGCCCTACCCGCCCCACCCGCCCCACCGGCCCAACCCGCCGCCACTTTCGAACTGTCCTGGAGAAAGTGGCTCCATGATGGCTTCATTGCCGGCACGGCGTTCACGCCGTCGGCCGCGGTGGTCGCGCCCGATGTGGCCAGCCGCATCACCGCGGGTGCCGCCGTTGGCGGGATCGAGATCAACTTCCGCCGCGACGAGACGATCTACGACGGCCGCTTTGCCAACAACGGCTGGCTGCAGGAACTGCCTAAGCCCGTGACCAAGCTCACGTGGGACAACGCCGCGTTGATGGCGCCGTCAACGGCCGAAGCCAACCAGCTGCACACCGGCGACCTCATCACCATCACGCACGACGGCCGGACGCTGGACGTGCCGGTGTGGATCACGCCGGGTCACGCCACGGACGCCATCACGGTGTCGGTCGGCTACGGCCGCACCGCCGCCGGCCGCGTCGGCAACCTGGCGGGGTTCAATACCTACCTGCTGCGCGGTTCGGCCTCGCCGTGGTTCGGCGAGGCGACGATCGCCAAGACCGGCGACACCTACGACCTGGTCGGCACGCAGGACCACTGGTCGATCGAAGGCCGCAACATCATCCGTTCGGCCACGCTCGAGGAGTTCAAGGCCAAGCCCACCTTCGTCAAGGAGATGGAGCACCTGAAGCTCGACAAGCGCATCTCGCTCTACGCCGACAAGGAGTACAAGGGCGACCAGTGGGGCATGGCGATCGACATGAACGCCTGCACCGGCTGCTCGGCCTGCATCATCGCGTGCGTTGCCGAGAACAACATCCCGGTGGTCGGCAAGGCGCAGGTCAAGCGCAACCGCGAAATGCACTGGTTGCGCATCGACCGCTATTTCTCGGGCAACCTCGACACCCCCGACACCTATTACCAGCCGATGCCCTGCCAGCAGTGCGAGAACGCGCCCTGCGAGGTGGTGTGCCCGGTGTCGGCGACCGTTCACAGCGACGAAGGCCTGAACGACATGGTCTACAACCGCTGCGTCGGCACCCGCTACTGCTCGAACAACTGCCCGTGGAAGGTGCGCCGGTTCAACTTCCTGCTCTACCAGGATTTCACGACGCCGCAGTTCAAGATGCAGCGCAACCCGGACGTCACCGTCCGCAGCCGCGGCATCATGGAGAAGTGCACCTACTGTGTGCAGCGCATCAACGCCGCGCGCATCCAGTCGAAGCGCGAGGATCGCGCGATTCGCGACGGCGAGGTGGTCACCGCCTGCCAGGCGGTGTGCCCGACCAGCGCGATCGTGTTCGGCAACATCAACGATCCCAACAGCCAGGTGGCCAGGCTGAAGTCGAGCCCGCGCAATTACACCACGCTCGATGACCTCAACACGCGGCCGCGCACGACGTATCTCGCGGCGGTGCGTAACCCGAACCCGGCACTCCCCTCGAACCCGATGGTCGGCGGCCACCATGCCGGCACCGAGGATGGGGGCGGACACTAATGGCGATCAAGACCAAGACCGCGTTGCTCGAAGAGTCGCCGGTCATTCTCCCGGGGCACGACTTCGAGACGGTCACCGAGACCGTCGCGGAAATCCCGCTGTCGAAGCGCTTCCCGCTCGGCTGGATTGGCCTGCTGCTCGTCGGCCTCAGCCTCGCCGGCGCGCTGCACATGGCGCTCGGCTACCTGGTCCTCAAGGGGATCGGCATCTGGGGTAACAACGTCCCGGTCGGCTGGGCGTTCGACATCATCAACTTCGTCTGGTGGATCGGCATCGGCCACGCCGGCACGCTGATCTCGGCGATTCTGCTGCTGTTCAAGCAGCAGTGGCGCATGTCGATCAGCCGCTTTGCCGAAGCCATGACCATCTTCGCGGTGGCCTGCGCGGCGATCTTCCCGGTGTTCCACACCGGCCGTCCGTGGCTCGCCGCCTACTGGCTGTTCCCGTACCCGAACGCGATGGGCCTGTGGCCGCAGTTCAAGAGTCCGCTGATCTGGGACGTGTTCGCAGTCTCGACCTACGCCACCGTCTCGATCGTGTTCTGGTATATCGGCATGATTCCCGACATGGCGACGCTGCGCGACCGCGCCGTGTCGAAGGTCAAGGCGACCATTTACGGCATGCTGTCGCTCGGCTGGCGCGGGTCCGCGCGCCACTGGCATCGCTACGAAGTGGCGACGCTGATTCTCGCCGGTCTGTCGACGCCGCTGGTGCTGTCGGTGCACACGGTCGTGAGCTTCGACTTCGCGGTCTCGGTGATTCCCGGCTGGCACGCCACCATCTTCCCGCCGTACTTCGTCGCCGGCGCCATCTACGCCGGCTTCGCGATGGTGTTGACGCTGGCCATTCCGGTGCGCCGGTTCTACGGCATGGAAAGCCTGATCACCATGCGCCACATCGACAACATGGCCAAGATCACGCTGGCGACCGGCCTGATGGTCAGCTATGGCTACGCGATGGAAGCGTTTTTCGCGTGGTACAGCGGCAGCCCGCACGAGCGGTTCATGATGTGGAACCGCATGTTCGGCCCCTACGGGTGGTCGTACTGGACGCTGATCGCGATCAACATGGTGATGATCCAGTTGCTGTGGTCCCCGCGAGTGCGCCAGAACACCACCGTGCTGTTCGTGATGTCCTTGCTGATCGGCGTCGGTATGTGGCTGGAGCGGTTCGTCATCATCGTGACCTCGCTCAACCGCGACTTCATCCCCGCCTCGTGGGGCATGTATTACCCGACGCAGTGGGACTTCATCACGTTCTTCGGAACGATTGGCCTGTTCCTGACGCTGTTCCTGCTGTTCCTGCGGTTCGTGCCGATGATTTCAATCTTCGAAGTCAAGATGCTGCTGCCGCAGTCGAAGGTGAAGGGCGACCATGCACACTAACGAGCCGACCAACCGCCTGCATGGCGTGATGGCGGAATTCGAGTCCGCCCAGGCCGTGGTCGATGCCGCGCGCAAGACCATGGCGCAGGGGTTCACCAGGGTCGAGGCCTACTCGCCGGTCCCGATCGAGGAACTGAACGATATCATCCACCGCAAGCGGACCAAGCTGGCGCAGATCGTCCTGGTCGCCGGCCTCACCGGCATGGCCACCGGCTTCGCGCTGCAGTACTGGGCGTCGGTGATCGAATATCCGATGAACATCGGCGGGCGCCCGCAGGCCAGCTGGATCACCTTCATCATCCCGTCGTACGAACTGACGATCCTGTTCGCCGCCCTGTCGGCGGCGATCGGCATGATCGTCCTGAACGGGTTGCCCCAGCCGTATCACCCGGTGTTCAACGTCGAGCGCTTCGCGATGTGCAGCTCCGACAAGTTTTTCCTGGTCGTGGAGTCGGCCGATCCGAAGTTCGACCAGCAGGGGACGGCGGAGTTCCTGCGCAGCACCGGCGCGAAGGGAGTCTACGACGTTGACGAATAAGTTCACCTGCGCATTCCTGGCCGCCGCCTCGCTGTTGGTCGCGGGCTGCCGCCAGGACATGCACGATAATCCGCGCTACGAGGCCTACGAGGCCAGCCCGATGTACCCCGACGGCCGCGCCTCGCGCTCGGCGCCGCTCGGCACGGTCGCGCGCGGCTGGCTGCGCGATGACGAAGCGCTCTACACCGGCAAGGTGGCGGGGCAGATGGTCGAGCAGTTTCCGTTCGCGATTGCGCACGCCGACCTGGCCCGCGGCCAGCAGCGCTACAACATCTACTGCACGCCCTGCCACGGCAAGCTCGGTGACGGCAACGGCATGGTGGTGCAGCGCGGCCTGCGCCAGGCGGCCTCGTACCACCAGGATCGCCTGCGCCAGGAAAAGACCGGCTACTTCTACGACGTGATTACCAACGGCTTCGGCGCCATGCAGGGATACGCGGAGCAGATCCCCGTCCGCGACCGCTGGCTGATTGTCGCCTACGTCCGCGCCCTGCAACTCAGCCAGCACGCGTCGGTCGACGACGTGCCCGCCGACCGGCGCGCCGATCTCGACGCGCCACCGGCATCCACGGAGAGACATTAATGGCGGGCCGACGCGCCAGCCATGCGAACCGCTCCGTGGTCGCGGTTTCATTTCCGGAGAGTAGACGCCAGTGACCGTCACTTCTGAATCGTTCAAAGCGGGCGAGACGCCGCTGCCCGGCCTGAAGCAGTTCGGCCTGATCGCGGCCGTCCTGGGCGTGGTGCTCACCGGCGCCGGCTTCATGATGTCGGGCGCCGACCGCTTCTTCCAGGCCTACCTGGTGGCCTACACCTTCTGGACCGGGGTCGCGCTCGGCTGCCTGGCGCTGCTGATGGTGCAGCACCTGACCGGCGGCGCCTGGGGCGTGGTCCTGCGCCGGCCCATGGAAGCCGCGGTCCGCACGCTGCCGTTCATGGCGGTGCTGTTCCTGCCGATCGCCTTCGGCATGCACTCCCTCTACGAGTGGACGCACGAGAGCGCCAAGACCGACCCATTGCTGATGCTGAAGGCCGGCTACCTGAACACGCCGTTCTTCCTGGCCCGCCAGGCCATCTACTTCGTGATCTGGTCGGTGATGGGTTACCTGCTGACCTCGTGGTCGGCCGAGCAGGACCGCACCGGCGATCCGGCGCTGGCCGGCAAGATGGAGCGGCTCTCGGGCGGCGGCCTGGTCGTCTACTTCCTCACCATCACCTTCGCGATGGTGGACTGGACGATGTCGGTCAACGCGCACTGGTTCTCGACCATCTGGGGCATGCTCTACATCGGCGGCCAGGGCCTGTCGGCGTTCGCGTTCTGCATCATGGTGCTGGTGATGCTGGCGCAGACCGCGCCCATGAACAAGGTGGTGACCACGCATCACTTCCACGACCTGGGCAAGTTCCTGTTTGCGTTCCTGATGCTGTGGGCGTACCTGTCGTTCTCGCAGCTGCTGATCATCTGGTCGGCGAACATCCCGGAAGAAATTCCGCACTACATCATCCGCTGGGAAACCAGCTGGCGCTACCTGAGCGCCTTCATCATCATCGGGCACTTCATCGTGCCGTACGCGCTGCTGCTGTCGCGCGACCTGAAGAAGAACGCCGGCAAGCTGAAGGTGGTGGCGATCTGGATCATCTGTGCCCGCGTGGCCGACTACTACTGGCACGTCGCCCCCGAGTTCCACAAGGGCGGCATGAGTTTCAGCCTGCTCGACATCGCGCTGCCGCTGGCGCTCGGCGGGATCTTCATTTCGATCTTCGTGTCACAGCTCGCCGGGCGCCCGCTGCTGCCCGTGAACGACGCTGGGCTGGATAAGGCACTGAGCCATCATGTCCACTAACGAGCACCTCAACCCCCACGACGTCGAGTACGGGCCCAACCCGCCCGGCGCGCAGTACGAGCACACCGACATCGACACGTCGGTCGGCTACAAGTTCGCGCTGTGGCTGTTCGTCGCCATGCTGATCTCGGTGGCGATCGTCTATGGCACGTTCTGGTTCTTCGAGAACCGGTCGCAGGCCGCCGATGCCGCGGCGCAGAAGTACCCACTGGCGGTCGGCCAGCAACGCAACCCGCCGGTGCCGAACCTGCAGATGCAGCCGTTCAAGGACATCTACGTGCTGCACGAGGGCGAAGCCCAGAAGCTGGGCAGCTACGCCTGGGTCGACAAGGACGGTGGCGTCGTCCGCGTGCCGATCGACCGGGCGATGGAATTACTGCTGCAGCGCGGGCTGCCAGTCCGCGCCGATGGCGGCGATGGCAAGACCGTGGTGCCCCAGGATAGTTCGTCGGGGCGAACGATCGCCCCTCGATGATCTGGCGATTTGGTGATTTGGCGAGCTGGTGATTGTGGTCCGGATTTGGTGATTTGGTGATCGGATGATTTGGCGGGGTGAGCTGCGAACGGCGGTGATGGCGATGAGCGCGGTCGCGCTCATGACGGCGGTCGTGTCGGCACAGGGCGCGGCGCCGGGGGTTCGGCCCGCGCAGTCGCTGCCGTCGGGCCAGGTGCCGGGCGTGCTCGGCCAGGTGGCGTTCGAGCAGCGCCTCAACGAGCAGCTGCCGCTCGAGTTGCCGTTCACCGACGAAACCGGCGCGACGGTGAAGCTCGGCGACTACTTCGGCAAGAAGCCGGTGGTGCTGGCGTTCGTCTATTACGAGTGCCCGATGCTGTGCACGCAGGTGCTGAACGGCCTCGAAAGCGCGCTGCGGGTGATCAACGAAACCGTCGGCAAGGAATTCGACGTGGTGACCGTCAGCTTCGACCCGCGCGAGACGCCGGTGCTGGCGGCGGCCAAGAAGGCGGCGTACCTGGATCGCTACAAGCGGCCCGAGGCGGCGCAGGGCTGGCATTTCCTGACCGGCAGCCAGGCGTCGGTCGACGCGCTGACCAAGGCGGCCGGCTTCAGCTACGTGTGGGACGAGCAGTCGCAGCAGTTCGCGCACGCCAGCGGCATCATCGTGGCCACGCCCGAGGGCCGGATGTCGCGGTATTTCCTCGGCATCGACTACTCGCCGCGCGACGTCAAGTTCGCGCTGATCGAGTCGTCGGCCGGCAAGATCGGATCGCTGGCAGACCAGCTGTTGCTGTACTGCTACCACTACGATCCGAACGCGGGGAGCTACGGCTTCGTGGCCATGAGGGCCGTGCGGATTGGTGGCGCCGCCACGCTGGTGGCGCTGTTTGGATTCATGTTCGTGTCGATTCGGCGCGATCATCGCGCGACCGGACACTAGCTAATGACAATATTCGGCATTCCAATATTCCCAGAGCAGGCTTCGACGTTCGCCAAGGACGTTGACGCGCTGTATTTCTTCATCTTCGCCGTCAGCGCGTTCTTCGCGGTGGTCGTCGCGATAGCGGTGATTTACTTCGGCATCCGCTACCACAAGACCCATAACGGCGAGATTGGCGCGCGCATCGAGGGCAGCCTGCCGCTCGAGCTGCTGTGGAGCGTGATTCCGACCATCATCGCGATGGTGATGTTCGGCTGGGGTGCCACGGTCTACTACCACCTGCGCCGCCCGCCCGCCGAAGCGATGCACATCTACGCCGTCGGCAAGCAGTGGATGTGGAAGTTCCAGCACCTCGAAGGCCAGCGCGAGATCAACGAGCTGCACGTGCCCGCCGGCCGGCCGATCAAGATCACGATCAGCTCCGAGGACGTGCTGCACAGCCTGTTCTTCCCGGCGTTCCGCACCAAGATGGACGCCATCCCCGGCCGCTATACCGAACTCTGGTTCGAGGCGCAGACGCCGGGCGAGTACCACATCTTCTGCACCGAGTACTGCGGCACCAATCACTCCGGCATGATCGGCACGGTCAAGGTGCTGGAACCGGCGCAGTACCAGGCGTGGCTGCAGGGCGGGGCCGTGGAGGGCACGCTGGCGCAGCGCGGCGCCAAGCTGTTCAACGACCTGGCCTGCTCGACCTGCCACCTCGACACCGGCCAGGGCCGCGGGCCCTCGCTGAAGGACATCGTCGGCAAGATGGTCGAGCTGCAGGACGGCTCGACGGTGCTGGCGGACGAGGCCTACCTCCGCGAATCGATCCTGAACTCGCAGGCCAAGATCGTGAAGGGCTTTCAGCCGCTGATGCCGACCTTCCAGGGTCTGGTCAGCGAAGAGAACCTGGTCGCCCTGATCGAACACGTCAAGTCGCTGTCGCCCAATGCGACCACGGCAGCAGCGCCCGCGACGGGCGCCGCCGCCGCCACGCAGAATCCGGCCGCCGCCGCGGCTGAGAAGAAGTAAGCCATGTTGGACAAGCTCAAGATTCCCGAGCGGAACTACCTGAACAACGGTCACGGCCTGGCGTCGTGGCTGCTGACCAAGGACCACAAGCGGATCGCGATCATGTACCTGATCTCGATCTCGGTGATGTTCTTCCTCGGCGGCCTGTTCGCCGTCGGCATCCGCCTCGAGCTGGCGACGCCGCAGGGCGACTTCGTCTCCGCCGACACCTACAACAAGTTCTTCACCGCGCACGGCGTGATCATGGTGTTCTTCTTCCTGATCCCGTCGATTCCGGCGGTGCTCGGCAACTTCCTGATTCCGCCGATGATCGGCGCCAAGGACCTGGCGTTCCCGCGGATCAACCTGCTCAGCCTCTATATCTACTGGATCGGCGGCGTGTTCACGCTTTATGCGATGCTGGCGGGCGGCGTCGACACCGGCTGGACCTTCTACACGCCCTATAGCGCGACCGGGTCAAACAGCAACGTCGTGCCGGTCGCCCTCGGCGTCTTCATCGCCGGGTTCTCGTCGATCCTCACCGGCCTCAACTTCATCGTCACCATCCACCGGATGCGCGCCCCCGGCATGACCTGGTTCCGCCTGCCGCTGTTCGTGTGGGCGCACTACGCCACCAGCCTGGTGCAGGTGCTCGGCACGCCGGTCATCGCCATCACCATCGTGATGCTGTTCGTCGAGCGCGCCTTCGGCTTCGCCATCTTTGACCCGGCCCGCGGCGGCGACCCGGTGCTGTTCCAGCACTTGTTCTGGTTCTACTCGCACCCGGCCGTCTACATCATGATCCTGCCGGCGCTCGGCGTGCAGAGCGAGCTGATCTCGACCTTCTCGAAGAAGACCATCTTCGGCTACAGCTTCGTGGCGTTCTCGTCGCTGGCGATCGCGGTGTTCGGGTTCATCGTGTGGGCGCACCACATGTTCGTCTCCGGCATCTCGACCTATGCCGCGATGGTGTTCTCGTTCCTGAGCTTCTCGGTCGCCATCCCGTCGGCGGTCAAGGTCTTCAACTGGACGGCGACGCTCTACAAGGGCGCCATCTCGTTCGAGACGCCGATGCTCTACGCCTACGGCTTCATGGGCCTGTTCGCCATCGGCGGCCTGACCGGCCTGTTCCTGGCCACGCTCGGCATGGACATCCACCTGCACGACACCTACTTCGTGGTGGCGCACTTCCACTACATCATGGTGGGCGGCGCGATCATGGGCTACATGGGCGGCCTGCACTTCTGGTGGCCGAAGATCACCGGCCGGATGTACTCCGAGTTCTTCTCGCGGATTGCCGCGATCCTGGTGTTCGTCGGCTTCAACCTGACTTTCCTGCCGCAGTTCGTGGTCGGCTACCTGGGCATGCCGCGCCGCTACCACTCGTATCCGGACGAGATGCAGGTGCTGAACGTGATGTCGTCGGCGGGCGCCAGCGTGCTTGGCCTCGGCTACGCGCTGCCGGTGATTTACCTGCTGTGGTCGCTCAAGAAGGGCGAAGTCGCCGGCCCCAACCCGTGGGGCGCCTCGGGCCTCGAGTGGCGCACGCAGTCGCCGCCGCTCACCGAGAACTTCATCGAGGTCCCGATCGTCGAGCACGAGGCCTACGAGTACGAGCACGTCGTCGCCAAGGAGAAGCATCTTGTCTAACCCGGTAGTGCACGCTGACGGGCACGGCCAGGCGCACGCCGCCCACCACCCGGCGCTGCAGCACCATTTCGAGACGATGGGGCAGCAGAAAGAAGCTGCCGTGGTCGGGATGTGGGTGTTCCTGCTCACCGAAATCCTGTTCTTCGGCGGCCTGTTCGCGGCCTACATGGTCTATCGCATCTGGTACTTCGATGCGTTTGCCGAGGCCAGCCGTTCGCTCAGCCTGTTCTGGGGCGGCCTCAATACCGCCGTGCTGATCGGCAGCTCGCTGACCATGGCCATGGCCGTGCGCGGCGCTCAGACCAACAAGCGGACCGCCACCGTCAACTGGCTGATCCTGACGATGATCCTGGGCGGCGTCTTCCTGGGCGTCAAGGTGATCGAGTACGCCGACAAGTTCGAGCACCATCACGTGCCCGGCTACAACTTCCAGTGGGCCGCGGCACACGAAGCGCCGGCGGCCGGGGCAGCTGCCGCGCCCGCCGCGGCTGCGGCCGCGGAGCCCCATCGCGAGCTGACCCTCAGTCCCGAGCAGCTGCAGCTGACGACCCAGATCTACTTCAGCCTGTACTTCACCATGACGGGCCTGCACGCCCTGCACATGATCATCGGCATCGGCATCATGCTGGTGATCACGTGGATGGCGTATCACGGCCGGTTCGACGAGCATTACTACACGCCGGTCGAAATGGCCGGCCTCTACTGGCACTTCGTCGACATCGTCTGGATCTTCCTGTTCCCGCTGCTTTACCTCGTCGAGAGGCACACGTAATGTCTGGACACGTTTCTCCCGTCAGCCTCTACGTCACCATCTTTGGCGCGCTGATGGTGTTGACCGCGGTCACCGTCGGGGCGGCCTTCATCGACCTCGGCCAGCTGAACTTCTCGGTGGCCATGCTGATCGCCGGCTTCAAGGCGACGCTGGTCATCTGGTACTTCATGCACGTGAAGTACGCGAGCAAGCTGACCAAGCTGACGGTCGCGACCGGCCTGTTCTTCCTGGTGATCCTGCTCGGGCTGTTCATGGTCGACTACGGCTCAAAGGCGCTCACGCCGATGCTGCCGAGTCTGCAGTAGGTTCAAGCGCGAAGGTTCAAGCCCGCGGGTTCAATCACGTGGGTTCAATCACGTGGGTTCAAAGGCGCGCGAACACGTTGTAGCGCGCCTCGTTCGTTGCTCCGCCGTCCCCCTTCACCACTTCCATCTGCACCGCCGAGACGCCGATCTCGGCGAAGGCGCGCAGCATCCAGCGTTGGTCGAACCTGGCTTCAGGGACGTCCAGCAGCGCCACCGCGTGCGTGGCCTTGGCGGCCATGCGCGCCAGCACGCCGCGGGCGTAATCCACATCGGGAAAGGCGCCGAAGGCGCGGCACACCACCACTTGCCACGGTTGGGCGGGATCGAGCTCGGTCAGGAGGCCGGTTGTAAAGCGCCCCTCCGGCATCGCGGCTTTCGCCTCGGCGATGAGCGTGGCATTGGAGTCGAGCCCACCCACCATGAAGCCGTTGTCGTGGAAGGGAAGCAGGAACTCGCCCGTACCGCAAGCGACCTCGAAGACTTCGGTGCCGGGTCCGATATCGAGCGTCTCGGCGACGTGCTCGACGTCCTCGAGCCTCACTGCTTCTCGAAGGCCGCCAGGTCGATCGTGGCCGTATCGACCTGCACGGACGCGACCTTCGTGCCGCTGGGCACGCGGAACGGGAACGAGCACTGGTATTCGGGCTGTGAACCCGGATCGATGATGGCGACCGAGGTGTTGTAGACCTTGCCGGAGGCGTCGGTCAGCACCGGTTTCTTGACGATCGTTTCCTTGAACGCGGGTGTGACCTTGAACGCCATGGTCACGACGGCGAACTCTTCGCCGGCCCTGGCGTTGCCACGCTGGGAGTTGGTGGTCGGTGGACAATCAACCAGGGGCACATTTTGCGCGCGCGCGACGCCGAGCGCGGTGATCTCGAGGCCCTGGTAGTTGGTCGGCCGGCCTGACTGAATCGCCAGGCCGGCTTCCACCTTCGCCAAGGCTACGGCGGACAAGCCGAGAATCGCCATCACGGCCAACTTCATCACAGCGGCGCGTCAGGATTGGCGAGCGTGCGCCACATGTGCGAACTGGGGGTGTTGTCGTTACCGAGCCCTTCCTTCGGTGTCTTGAAGTGGCGCCCGATGATGTCCTCGAACGGATCGATCGAGACCTTCGCGTTCGGGTCGAAGGCGTACAGGTCGTTGACCGTCACCAGGCGCGGCTCCATGTACCACTTGTGGTTGCGGAGCATCTTGTAGGTGGCCTCGATGTGCGGCGGCGGCACGTAGTCCTGGCCGAAGATGCGGTAGTAGAGATCCGGATACTCGTAGCCCGCGTCGGCGTCGGCATAGAACCGCAACGTCTGGTGATAGCGGATGCCGAACGTGGACTTCTCGGGGATGTACGGCTCGAACAACTGCGCGCCCCACCACCCGTGGTCGGCCTTCATCAGTGCCTGCGCGCAGTCGTGCAGCAGGCAGGCCAGGATGATCTCTTCCGACATGCCGGTCTTGAGCGCGCGCGTCGCGCTCTGCAGCACGTGGTTGGCCGGCGCGAAGCGCAGGCGGAAGAAATCCTGGAGGGTCGGGTTCTTGGGCATCTCCGGGAGGCGCTTGACGTTGCCGCCGCGATTGCCCGAGGTGAAGACGTTGCCCGCGCCGCGCCGGAAGGAGCGCGTCTCGATCTGCGCCTCGAGCTCGGCGACAGTCGGAAACTTCTCCTGGCCACTGGCGGCGGCGGCCTGCTCGTCGAGCTGGTCTTCCATCCAGTGCTCGAGCGCGTCGGCCTTGGCCTCCGAACTCATCAGGCTGACGGCGGTGGTGCCGCCAAGGCTGGCGATGAAGGCTCTGCGGTCAATCTCCATGGGTGTCTCCCTCGCGAGACGATAGACCCATTGGGCCAGGGGTTCAACCCAAATTCACAGCCCTTGGGCCGCCACAGCCTCGGGGACGGCGCCTTGCGTCGTGAGGTCGGTGAGCCATTTGCTGGCGAATTCGCGGGCCGCGTCGGTGGCCGGCTTGCCCGCGCGAAAGCACATCTTCCATTCGGCGGGTTTGGCCTCGAGGGCCGCGTCCGCGAACTTGCGCACTTTGCCCTGCTCGACCAGCCGGGCCGTGTAGTCGATGTCGCGCGTCCCGTCGAGAAACGCGCGGAGCCGCAGGGCGACCAGCGCCCGCGGGTCGGCCGGATAGGCGGCGTCGAACGCCTTCGTCGCGGCCGCGTGCGCGCTGACCTGCTCGGTTCGCTGGGTCTTCAGGACACTCTCGAGTTCGGCCTTCCGCGGCCCCGTCTCCATCGCCGTAAACTGCGCGCGCATGGTCTCAAAGCCTTCCTCGAGCGTCGCCTTCTGTTCCGGGGTGATGGCGTCGCTGCCAAACTGCTTGCGCAGGGCCTCGACCTGCTGCTCGAAGCCGGCGCGTTGCTTGGCCAGCACCTGGTCGGCGGTCAGCTCGGCGGGCAATGGGTCCGGGCCATTGGCCTCGCGATGGTCGGCGTAGCGGCGCCTGAACTCATCGCTCTCGACAAACGCGCGCGCCAGCGTCGTGGCGGCATTTACCATGGCGACTTTGGCCTGTGGCGTCGCGGCCGTGAACACTTCGGCCTTGCCGGCAACCGACACCGCGCCGGCCATGAACGAGTCGAACACGGCCTCCCGGGCGCGCCCTTCGGTGATGCCGACCTGCGTGGTCACGGCTTGTCCGGCGAGCGTGGTGCCGACGGCGATCGCCGCGAAGAGGGCGCCAATGACGGGTCTGCGATTCATGTCGCCAAGAATAAGGGCAAACACGAAGATCACGAAGGACACGGAGCACTCTTCTTTACACGAACAACAGGTCGGTCTTCGTGGTCTTCGTGACCTTCGTGTTAGGAAAGGCTAATCCGCCCGTGTCGCCGTCAGCGGATCCACCCGAACGGCGCGCCAGGCCGGCAGGATGCTGCCGGCCACTGCCATCAGCAGCGCCAGGCCGGCGGCGGCCGCGAAGACCGTGGCGTTTGCCGGTTCGACGCCCGCCAGCAGCGACTGCATCGACCGGGCGGCGGCATAGGCCACAGTGACGCCAATCGCGACGCCCATGCCCGCCAGCAAGGCACTTCTGCCGGCGACCATCTTCAGGATGTCGCGCGCGGTTGCGCCGAGCGCGATGCGCACGCCGATCTCACGCGCGCGTGCCGACACCGTGAAGGCGAGCAGCCCGTGAATCCCGATGGCTGCCAACAGGACGGCGGCGGCCGCGAACGCGCCGAGCACGCGCAGTTGGACCACCCGCGGCGCCGTCTCGAGCGTCATCACTGCCTCCAGCGTCCTGATGTCGGTGACCGGCTGCTGACTGTCGGCGCGGTTGATGATCGCCCGCACGGACGGGATCAACGTTGTCGACGTTACGGTCGAGCGAATCACCAGGTCCTTGGGCACATAAAAGGTGAGCTGGCCGTCGAACTGCTGCGCGGCCGGCATGTAAACCTGCGGTTCGCTTTCGCGCTCGAGGCCGCGCACCCGGATGTCGCCGACCACGCCGACAATGGTGCGCGCCGCGAAGGCGACCGCGAACTGGCGGCCGACGGGATCCTGGTTGGGGAAGTGCTCGCGCGCGAACGATTGGCTCACGACGGCGACCCGCTGGGTGTTGAGCGTGTCACTGGAGGACACGTCGCGTCCCTGCAGCAGGGGTGTGCCCATGGCGTCAAAGAACCCGGGTGTCACAAAGCGCACGCTGGCGCTTCGCTGGTCGCGCGGATCGGGCGCCACGAAGCCGCCGGGACTCTCGGGGTCCTCGGCCGTCGTCAGGATCGGCCAGATTCCGCCGCGCATCGTCATGGGCAGAAAGCTGATGTACGCGGCCCGCGTGACGCCCGGCAGCGCGTGGACCTCGTCGAGCACGCGTTGATAGAACTGCTGGCGCGTCGTCGTCAATTCGTACTTGGGGGTGGGGAGCGCCGTGCGCAACGTCAGCACGTTGGTCGCGTTGAAACCGGGATCGATGGCCTGCACGCGCAACAGCGCCTGGATCATCAAGCCCGCCGACACGAGCAGCACCACCGCCGCGACGATCTCGGCAACAACCAGCGACGAACGCAGGCGTTCGGTGCCCCGTCCGGTGCCGCCGCGCGCGCCTTGCTTCAACGCCGACCCGTCCGCCCGGCGGCAAACCTTGAGCGCCGGCAGCACGCCGAATGCGATGCCGGTAAGCAGCGTTAACACCGCCGCGCCACACAGCATCCGCAGGTCGAGCGGCGGGACCTCCGCAATCGGCAGCATCGAGGGCACCAGGCGCACGACGAGCGGGGCCGACACCACGGCCAGCAGGACGCCGAGCGCACCGCCGGCGCCGGCCAGCAGCAGGCTGTCGGTGAGCATCTGGCGGACGAGCCGATCCACGCTTGCGCCAACCGCCGCCCGCACCGCGAACTCAGTGCGTCGGGACAAGGCGCGGGACATCAGGAGGTTGGCGAGGTTGGTGCACGCGATCAGCAGCACGCACAGCGATGCCGCGACCAGGGCCGTTAGCAGCATGCGCGATTGGGCCCTGACCTCGTCGCGCCAGCGGAACGCGCCGGCGCTGGTGTCGGCCAGCTCCTTCGGGTGCTGCTGCCTGAGTTGCTCGGCGATGACCTGCATCTCCGAACCCGCCTGCTCGAAGGTGACGTCCGGCTTCAGCCTGGCGATCACGCCCAGGTAGTGGTTGTTGCGATCGTCGTCGCCGGTCTGAGGGTTGAACCGGAACGGCCGCCAGAAGTCGCTCTCACGATCGGGAAAGATGAAGTCGGGCGGCATCACGCCGACGATCACGGAGGTGGCGTCGTCGAGCGCCAAGGTCTGCCCGAGCACGTTGGGGTCGGCGCCGAAGCGCGACCGCCAGAGCCGATCGCTGATCACAATGGGATTCTGGTCCGACGCGATGTCCGACTCGAGCAAGGTGCGGCCCAGGGTCGCCGTGCGGCCGAGCAGCGTAAAGGCGCCGCCGGTCACGCGCTGTCCGGCAATTCGCTCGGGTTCACTGCCGCCGAGCAGCGTGGCGGCGGTCCCGGTGTAGGCCTCGACCCCCTCGAACGACGAGGCCAGGCGCTGCCAATCCAGGAAGTTCGGCGGCGACGGCTCGAGCCGTGAGTTGCCGCGCGTCAGCTGCGTTTGCCACAGCTTGACAAGCCGTTCCGAGTTTGGGAACGGCAGCGGCCGCAGCAGCACATGGTCGGCGACTGAGAAGGTCGCCGTGGTCGCGCCAATGCCCAGGGCCGCGACGACGATGGCGGTGATGGTGAAGCCCGGGGTGCGGCGGAGCGACCGGACGGCGTACTGCAGGTCTTGCTGCGTAATATCGCCATGCACGCGGGCGGCGTTGAGGAGCGCGTCGCCGAGTGCGCGCAACAGGAAGACGATCCGCCCAAAGCCGCGGGTGGCCTGCCACTCGCGGGCGAACACCGCGCTCATCTCGCCGCCATACTCGGCCCGAAACGACCGCGGGTAGAGCCGCAACAGCGCGCGATAGAACCGCATCACGCCTTCCCCGGCATGAAACCGCTGGCGCGGGCCAGCTTGATGAGGTCGGTGAGCCGCGAGGCCTCGGCCTGCGCGACCGCCTGGCCAAACCTGGTAATGGCGTAATAGCGACGACGCTCGTCGTCCATTTCCGGCGCCGGCCGCTCGTGCGTCTCCACGATCAGGTCGTCATCGAGCATGCGCTGGATCGATCGGTACAGCGTCCCCGGGCTCAGCCGGACCTCGCCCGCCGTGCGCGCCAGCACTTCCTGGATGATGGCGTAGCCGTGGCGGTCTTCGTCGGCCACGGCCATGAGGATGTGGAACACTGCCGGCGGGAGCGGCAGCAGGGATTCGGGACGGGGTCCAGACGGGCTCATTCCGTAACTATATCCATGGTGGATATACCTTCCATGGACATAGACGGAAGGCGCCGGCAAAAGGTTTGCGGGCCCCGTCGGCCGGGCCCGCCCGGCTAGCGCTGCGGCGTTGGCGCGGGCGCGGTGACGATGCTGAAGGTGAGGCTGGTAAACATCATCTCCTCGAACGTCTGGTCGCCCCAGCGGACGTCCTTGGTCGGATCGGGATTCGACTTATTGGCCGGCGAGTTGTCGTACCATGCCGAGGCTTCGAGCTTCGTGCCGGCCGGCAGGCGGAGCGGCTCGCGGAACACGTACTCGTGCTGCCAGTCGAAGTCGTAGTTGGGGACCGACAGAATGGTTTCGCGCCGGCCACCCGGGTAGACCACCTCGTAGCGCCAGCGAATACCCCTGACGTGGGTGTGGGGCACCATGCTGAAGAGCAGGATGTCGCTGTTGATGGTCATGCTGGCGTCAACGCGATGATTGGCGGCTCCCGGCGGGATGTGCAGGCTGCCATTGATGAGGGGCGTTGACCTGAGCGCGACTCGAGGAGGCGCGGCGGCGAATTTGATGCCGAAGCGCGACCGATCGGTGGTCGCCTGGCCGATGGTGGTGTAGTGCATCTGGAAGACCAGCGAATGCCCCGCCGGCAGCAGCATGGCGGTGCCCTCGGGGAAGCGCCGCACTGAATTGCCGGGCACATAGCCGCCAATCGAGGGGCTGAGCGGACCGGGACGCGGCCGATCGTTCGGACCCGCCGCCTTGCGTTGATCGGGAGGCAGCGGCGGTCCGCCGGTCTGCCCGGCGGGAATCTGGGTATTGCCATCGAAGGTGAAGATGGGCGTCGGCCGTGCCGCTGCTGTCCGTGCCGCACCACCTGCCGGAGCTGCCGCCGGCGGCGCCATCGTATAGACGATCACGTGATGCACTACCTTGGGATTCCCGGGCCGCAGTTCCCACGCCTGAATCCACCGGTCCTCGGCGAAGTTGGCCGGCACCACGAGGTACTGATAGTCAACGACCCCGGTGGCCGGGATGGGGTAGTCCTCCTGCATCGACAGCACCGCGTCGGGCTCGCCAATGCTCCAGCCATTGGGATACCGCGGCGCCGGCGGCAGGTCGGCCGCGTTGCCTTCAGGCGCGCCGCCCTTTGCCCAGCGGTCGACTATCGACTTCTGGGCGTCGCTCAGGCGGCGCTCGTTGACGAACGCGCCGTACGCCGGGTCGGCGTGCCATGGCGGCATGGTGCCGTCGGCCACCCTGGCGGCGATCGCGCGCGCCCACGGCCGGGTGTCCTTGAAGGTCACGAGCGACATTGGCGCGATCTCGCCGGGCCGATGGCAGGTCACGCAGTTCGCGAACAAGATCGGGGCGACGTCCTTGTTGAAGGTGGGAACCGCCGCGCCCGGCGCGGTCTGCGCCGACGCCGGCGAAGCCCCCCACGAGCCAAGCAGTACCACCGCCACCACCACCCAGTGCGTCATCGCCATGCTGAGACTCCTTGGCCGCTCCGGTACGGCTGAGCCAAAGAATACGAGCGCCCGCCGCTGTTAGCAACCGGCAAGCGCTCCGCACTCAACGAGCGGGCTTCGACTGAACCGTGACCCGGTGGCCGCGGATCTGCGTGCGTTTCAGGGCCGTAATCACGCGTTCGGCGTGCTCGTCGGGGATCTCGACCAGCGAGTAGTCGTCGTGAATCTTGATCGCGCCGATCACGCCTGACGGGATCTTCGCTTCGCCGGCAATGGCGCCAACCAGATCCGCCGGCCGGATGCTTTCGTCCTTGCCCACGCTGATGCGCAGCAAGGTCATGGGGCCTTCGTCCCTCGGCGCCCGTGACGCCGGCCGCGGAGCACGATCGTAGTCACGCGCGGGCGAGTCGTACGAGCGTGACTGACGCTCATCCACCACCGGAACGTCGCCAACCACCGTCTTGTCGGCGCTCTCGTTGGCCATGGCCACCGCCGCGGCGGCAATGTCGATCATCTCGAATTCCTGGGCGAGGGATTCGACCAGCTCCTTGGTGTCGTCGAGTCCGCCCGCGGTGATGCGCTCGCGGATCGCATCCTTGGCCGCCTCGAGCCGGCGCTTGCGCAGGTCGGCCTCGGTCGGCAGCTTCCCAATCTCCACCTTCTGCTTGGTGAGGCGCTCGACGTACTGCAGGAATCGCTGTTCGCGCGGGGCGCACAGGGTAATCGCCACGCCCTCGCGGCCAATGCGGCCGGTGCGGCCAATGCGGTGCACGTAGACTTCCGGCGCCGTCGGCAGGTCGTAGTTGATCACGTGCGAGACGTGATCGATGTCGAGGCCGCGGGCGGCGACGTCGGTCGCCACCAGGATGTCGGCCTTCTCGCTGCGGAACAGCTGCATCACGCGGTCGCGCTGCTTCTGCATCATCCCGCCGTGCAGCGCCTGCGCGCCGTAGCCGTGCGCGTTCAGCGTGTCGGTGAGTTCATCCACCTCGAGGCGCGTGCGGCAGAAGATGATCGCCGACTTGGGGCTCTCGAAGTCGAGGATGCGGCTGAGCGCGCCGGTCTTCTGGCCGCGGCCGACGATGTAGGCGACCTGGCGGACCTGGGGGAGCTTGCCGGCGGCGCGCTTCTCTTGCGCGATCTGCACCTTCTTCGGCGTCTTGAGGTGCTTGCCGGCAATCGACAGGATGCGCGGCGCAAAGGTCGCGGCAAACAGCGCCGTCTGCCGCGTCTCGGGCGTCTCGGCGATGATCGCGTCGATGTCTTCCGAGAAGCCCATGTCGAGCATCTCGTCCGCTTCGTCGAGCACCACCATCTCGATCGTCGCCAGGTTCAACGTCTGTCGCCGCAGGTGATCGAGCACGCGCCCCGGCGTGCCGACCACGACTTCGGCGCCGCGGCGCAGCGCGCGGATCTGGTGATCCATCGGCGCGCCGCCGTAGACCGGCACCACGTTCAGGTTCGAGCCCTTGGCGTATTTGTGCAGCGCCTCGGCCACCTGCATGGCCAGTTCGCGCGTCGGCACCAGCACCAGCGCGCGGGCCTTGCCACGATTGGTCTTGGTGTCTTCCGCCAGCCTGTTCAGCAGCGGCAGCGCGAACGCCGCCGTCTTGCCCGTGCCGGTCGCGGCCTGGCCGAGCATGTCGTGGCCGGCGAGCAGCACCGGAATGGCTTCACGCTGAATGGGCGTGGGTTCTTCGTAGCCCAGTGCCGATACGGCAGCAACGAGGGGCGCGGCGAGTCCGAGCGAGGCGAAACCGGACGTGTCGCCGGCGGTTGGGGTCTTCATGTGAGTTTTGTTCTCTGTCTTTCGTTGCGGTCTACTGTGGAGGCAACCCTTTAGGGTTGCCTATTCGTTGGCCTGGCAGTTGGTCTTGAGCCAATCGGCATAGCCTGATTCGTCGAGTTCACCCGCGGCCAGTGCCAGCGTCTGAATGGTCGCATCGACTTCCGATGCGCTGAACGTCGCTCCGTTCCGTTCGAGGAACATGATCGCGATCGTGAAGCCCGTCCGCTTGTTGCCATCAACGAACGGATGGTTCTTCACGACTCCGAACGCGTACGCCGCAGCCAATTCGAAGTTCGTCGGCTGGCCGTAGGCCAGCAGGTTCTCCGGGCGGGCAAGAGCAGAGTCGAGCAGGCCGCTGTCACGAACGCCAGTGGCGCCGCCGAAATCCGCCAGCAGCCGCTCGTGGGTGGCGAGCACCGCATCCCGAAGCAGCCAGAACGGCGCCGTCACTTGGCGAGTTCGCGCAGAGTGTTACGGTAGCGACTGATTACACTGTCGGCTGCTTCCATCTGCTTCTTGAACTCGTCGTTCGACGGACCTACGCGCAGGCTGCCATCGACCGTTTCGGTCACGCAGATGGTGTCTCCTTCGCCAACCTTCAGGTGGTTGAGCACTTCCTTGGGAAGCACCACCCCAACCGAGTTGCCGATTTTGCGGAGCTTGAGCTCGACGACCATGCGCTATTGTATCAACAAATGTTATAACACCCCAACTACTCATTCCGGAGCGCGACGATCGGATCCACCGTCGTCGCGCGCCTTGCCGGTAAGTAGCTGGCAATAAAGGCGATAGCCGTCAGGAACAGCGCCACACCAATGAAGCTGATCGGGTCGCTCGGCGTCACGTTATAGAGAATGGAGGCGATCACGCGCGTCGCGCCAAAGGCGCCGATGACGCCCACGGCGACGCCGATGAGCGCCAGCGTCACGCCTTGCCGGACGACGAGGCGAAGCACGTCGGCGCGCTGCGCGCCGAGCGCAATGCGCACGCCCATCTCCTGCGACCGCTGCGACACGGAGAACGACAGCACCCCATAGACGCCGATGGCGGCGAGAAACAGCGCCGCCGCGCCAAAGGTCCCGAACATGAACCCGAACAACCGGTATTGCCAGAAACTCGACTGGCGCAGGTCCTCCATGGTCCTGACGCTGAAGATCGCGAGGCCCGAATCGGCGGCGCGAATCTCGCCGCGAGCGGCGGCCGCGAGTGCCGACGGGTCTCCGGTTGTGCGAATCACCACTCCGCTGTTCTGGAACACTGCGAAGGGCAAGGGCACCAACGCCACCGGCAGGGGCGCGTCGTCCGTCATGTCGTACTGACTGACATCTGGCGCGACGCCAATCACGGTGAACCAATCGTCGGCGGTCGCCTCGGCCAACCGGAATCGCGCTCCGACGGGGTCGCTGCCAGGCCACAACTTCCTGGCCATGGTGTCGTTGATCACCGCCACCGCGGTGCGGCTCACGCCCTCGGCGGGGGTGAAGTCTCGACCCTTGATCGGTGTGAGCCCCAGCGTCCGTTGGAATCCCTGGGTAACGGGAATATAGAGAACGCGCGGCTCCTCGCCGCTCGGCACGGCGCGGCCGTCCACCACGACCGCCCGCTCGCCGCCGCCACCGCCGTCCAGCGGGATGAAGTTGGAGGCATAGGCCGCCTCGACTCCGGGCAGGCTCTCAATGCGCCGGATCACGTCCTCGACGCGTTGATGGCGTTGCTCCGGGCGTGGATACGCTTCGGTCGTCATGAAGAAGCGCAGGGTCAGCAGCGGGCTGGTGTCGAAGCCGGCACTGGCGCTCTGCAGGTTGATGAAACTGCGCACGAACAAGGATGCGCCCACGAGCAGCACCAGCGCGAGCGCGACTTCAGCCACCACCAGGCCGTTGCGAACACGGGCGCGGCGGCCGCTTTGTCCCGAGCCGCGCGCGCCGTCGCGCAGGGCCTCGGTCAGGTTCAGCCGTCCCGCCTGCAGCGCCGGCGCCAGGCCGAACACGAGTCCAGTGAGCGCCGAAACGACCACGGTGTAGGCAATGACGCGGGGGCTGATCGACCAATCGATGTAGTACGGAATGTCATCCCGTGGTACCGCGCCGTCAAGCAGCCAGACGCCAAGGTAGGCGACCGCCAGGCCGAGGGGCGCGGCGGCAAGACCGAGCAACACGCACTCAGTCAGCAACTGCCGAACCAGTTGCGCACGTCCGGCACCGAGCGCCGCCCGAACCGAGAACTCGCGCTGTTTGCCCGATGCGCGGGCCAGCATCAGGTTGGCCACGTTCGCGCACGCAATCATCAGCACCAGCGTGACGGCGCCCATCATGGTCAGCAGCACCAGCCGGACGTCGTCGGGAATGAACTCTTCGGCCATGGGTCTTGCCATGGCGCTCCACCCCTCGTTGGTCGTTGGATACTGCGCCGCCGCCGTGGCCGCCATCGCGGCGACATCCGCGCGGGCCCGCGCCAGATCGACGCCGGGTTTCATCCGGGCGAATATCCAGAGGCTGCGACTGCTGCGTGGGTCCGCCGCGGCCAGCGGCCCCAGCGGGATCCACACTCGCTGATTTTCGGGAAAGCGGAAGCCGGGCGGCATCACGCCGACGATCGTGTGGGGCCGGCCGTTGACCGAAACGGACCGGCCAATAGTCGAGGCGTCGCCGTTGTAGCGCCGCCGCCACACATCGTCGCTGATCACGACCACGGGTTCGGCGCCGACCTGATCGTCCTGCGGCGTGAGGTGGCGGCCGAGCGCTGGCGGGATGCCCAACGTGGGAAACAGGTCCCAACTAATGGCCGCTCCGTCGAATTGCTCAGGCTCCGCGCGATCGGCCAGCGTGATGGTGCGGCTGCTGACGGCGACAATGGCCGACAACGTGGTGGTCTGTCGCTTCCAGTCCTGCAGGCCCTGGTACGAGACACCGGCCTCGCGGATCCCGCCACGCTCGAACGTTTCGTTCAAGATCAACAGGCGCTCGGCCGCTGCATACGGCAACGACTTGATCAGGACGCCGTCGACCATGCTGAAGAGGGTCGCGTTGATGCCGATGCCCAGGGCCAGGCACAGCACGACCAGGGCGGTGACGCCGCGGTCGGCGACGAGGCTGCGAATGGCGTATTTGATGTCTTGGAGCAGCATGCCTCTGGGATATACGGCCGGCCGTTAGTTAGTGTTCGCCTCCCGTGGCCCCTCAGACCGGCCAAACCCCGTGGCTACGGCCAGAATCACGACGACGATCAGCGCCCAGGAGTAGATGTTGTGCATGCCGGCGTCAAAGGCCGAGATCCGGGGCATCCCCAAGGCGACTCCCGACTGCGTGGCGTTGGAGGAGAGAATCGTCGGCAGGAAGTACGGCAGCAGGAAGGGCCAGGTGCAGACCGTAAGATCGAGCAGGTTGGCGCGGCGATAGGGCCCAATGCCGGCCCGCCCGCCCGTGGCGGCCGCGAACGGACCGACCGCCAGGACCGCGACCACGCTGTGCGTCGTCAACAGCACCGCCGCCGACACGGCCGCGACGATCCCGGCTTCGGCGCGCATGGCGCTGGCCGCGTGCCCGGCACGCGTGACGAAACGTTTCAACACCCCGGTGGCCTCGAAGCCCGAGACCAGCGCGACCAGCAGCAGGGTGAACACCGACACCCCGACGCCGCGCTCGAGACCATCGATGATCAGGCTGCGGGCCGTGAAGCTGCCGGCCTCGAAGCGCAGCAGTTGATCAGCGCGCAGCAAGCCGAGTGCGAGACCGAGCACGATCGCCACTCCCGCACCCGCGATCAGCGATTCGACCAGGTGCCGCTTCAGTAACAGCATCACAATCACCAGGATCGGGACCAGGATCATGGGCAGGCCATCGGGCCGGCCAACCGCCGCGGCGATCGCTCCGGCGGTGGGTGCTTCGACAGCGCCGCCGGCCACGGCGTACGCCGCCAGCGCGACCGCGGCCGCCGGCAGCACGTACTTCAACCGCGCCCGCACCGTGCCGGCGATGTCGGCCTGCTGCGTTCCCGCCGACGCGATCGTGGTATCGGAAATCGGCGAGATGCTGTCGCCGAATGTCGCGCCGCCAAGAATGGCGCCGATCAACATCGCGGGCTCCGCACCAGTCGCCGCGCCGGCCGGATAGAGCAGCGGCCCGCCAATGATAATGGTGCCGAAGCTCGTGCCGGTGGAGGTGGCGACGAGGCAGCACACCACGAACGCGGCGGCGACGTAGGCGCCGCCGCCTACGCCCGCCGAGCGCGCCAGCCAGATCAGCGCCTCGACAAAACCGGCGGCGCCGAGCAACGTGCTGAGCACGCCGGCGAGCAGCCAGGCCATGATCATCAGCATGACGATCGGCTGGGCCATGCCGGCCAGCAGCGCGTCGCAGTAGCGGTGCCGATCGCGGGCCAGGGCAATGCCGGTGGCGATGGCCGCCAGCAGGATCGGCCAAAAGCCGCGTTCGTCGGGCGCGCCCATGAACGCGAGCCACCCCACGCCGCCGAGGAATACTGCGAACGGCGCCAGGGCGCCGGCGATTCCGCCGCGCATCACGACACTGGGGCGCCCGCCTTCAGTCGGACGGTCAATTGCCACTTCCGGCATCGGCGCTATAGTACCCGCCATGGCGGATCGTGACGACAGCTTCGAGCTGTATGACTTGCGCGTGGCAGTCATCGCCACCGAGCGGGCCATGGTCTGCAGCCATGCCGCGGGCGATTGGTTCGAGGTGCGCGGCGAAAACCTGACGCTGCCGGCCGGGCAGGCGTTCTCGATCTACGCGCTGGCGGCGCTGCTGCCGCTGCTGCCCGCCAAGCAGCGGGTGACGCATGCCCACGACTGGATGACCACCGACACCGATATTGCGTGCCCCGATCCCAACTGCGGCGCGCGGTTCCGGATCACGCGCCTGGGCAAGCGGACCTTCCGCCATCGTGACGTGACGGCCGTACCCCTGCCACCAGCATGAGCATTCCGCGGATCGCGATCGCACCGGGATACGACATCTCGCGCATCCTCAAAGGCGGCTGGCAGCTGGCCGGCGGCCATGGCACGATCGATCGAGCGGCGGCGCTCGACGACATGGCGCGCTTCGTGGACGCCGGCATCACCACGTTCGACTGCGCCGACATCTACACCGGCGTCGAGGAACTGATCGGCGCCTTTCGGCGCGGCCGGCGCGGCGTGCCGATTCAGGTCCACACCAAGTACGTTCCCGATCTCAACACGCTGGCCACCGTCACGCGCCGCGATGTCGAGGCCGCTATCGATCGGTCGCTGGCGCGTCTGGGCGTGGCGCAGCTGGACCTGGTCCAGTTCCACTGGTGGGACTACGCCGTGCCGCGCTACGTCGACGTGGCGCGATGGCTTGATGACGGCCGCCGTGCCGGCAAGATTGCGAACCTGGGCGCGACGAACTTCGACAGCCGCCGGCTCCGCGAGCTGATCGACGCGGGCGTGTCCCTCGTGTCGAACCAGGTCCAGTATTCAGTGATGGACCAAAGGCCTGCCACGGCGATGAGCGCGCTCTGCGAGGAAGCGGGTGTTCAGCTGCTGTGCTATGGCGGCCTGGCCGGCGGCTTCCTGTCGGACCGCTATCTCGATCGACCGGCGCCACCCGCGCCGCTCGATAACCGATCGCTCGTGAAGTACCGGTTAATCATCGATGAGTTTGGCGGGTGGGACGGCTTTCAGCGGTTGCTGCGCGCACTACACGACGTGGCCACACGCCACGGGGTCACAATCGGCACGGTCGCGCTGCGCTGGGTGCTCGATCGGCCGCAAGTGGCCGGCGTCATTGTCGGGGCGCGCCATGGCCGGCACCTGGCCGACCTGCAGACGGTGGCGGCCCTGACGCTCACGCCGGCCGACCTGGCGACGATTGCCTCGGCGCAGGCCGGCTCGGCCGGCCCGTCAGGCGACGTTTACGAGCTGGAGCGGACACCGGGCGGCGCGCACGGCTCGATCATGCGCTATACCCTCAACGCCGGACCCCACAGTCCGGTAGAGTGAATGGTCGGAAGTCATCCATGCGCATAGTCATTGTCGGCGGCGGTGAAGTGGGGTCGGCCCTGGCCCGGGCCCTGGCCGCCGAACACGAAATTGCGGTCATCGATAACAACCCCGCCATCGCGGATCGCTTCGCGTCCCTCGATGTCGATTTCGTTCACGGCAGCGGCACCAGCGAAGACGTGCTGGCGCGCGCCGACATCAAGGGGGCCGGGTTCTTTATTGCCTGCACCGGCCTCGACGAAGTCAACATCGTGGCCTGCGCGATCGCGAACCGCATCTCGAGCCCCGAGACCATTTGCCTGGTTTCGCGCGCCGACTTCATCGGCTCGTCCAGCAACGCCGGCCTGGCGCCCTTCGGCATCAACCGCGTGCTGTGGCCCGAAGCGCAGCTGGCCGTGGATATCGAGCAGGTGGTCACCGCGCCGGGCGCGATCGATGCCGAGGTCCTCGCCGGCGGCGTGGTCCGGCTGCTCGAATACAAGCTGGACGACTCGTCGCCGCTGGTGGCCGCCCCGGTGGGCGCGTTGCACTTGCCGCGCGGGTCGCTGATCGTCGCCGTCAAGCGCGGCGGCAGGCTGTTCGTGCCGCGCGGCGCGACGCAGTTGGCAGCGGGCGACAAGGTCATCCTGATGGGCACGCCCGAGGCCATGCGCGAGGTCCAGAAGATCGTCCAGCCGGGCGCCAACCAGGGGCGTCAACGCGTCACCATCATCGGCGGCGGCGACGTCGGTCTCGAGGTGGCCGAACGCCTCGAGAAGGCCGACAACGTTGACGTGCGGATTGTCGAGCGTGGCCAGGAACGGGGCGCCCTGCTGGCCGCGCGGCTGAAGCACACCCTCGTGTTGAACGGCGACGGCACCGACCTGGAGTTCCTCGAGTCCGAGGATGTCGGCCATAGCGATGTGCTGGTGTGCGTGATCGACAACGACGAGCGCAACCTGCTGGCGTCGCTGCTCGGACGCCAGCTCGGTGTTCCGAAGATCGTGACCCGGGTCAGCCGCCCTGGCAATCTCCGCCTGTTCGAACGGGTCGGCATCGACGTGGCGCTCTCGGCGCGCGGCGCCGCGGTGGCGGCGATCCTGCACCAGATTTCCGGCGGCACCTCCAGCCTGCTGGCCGTGCTCGAGCACGGTGAAGCGCGCGTACTCGAGCTGACCGTGTCGAAGGACTTCGAGCCGCGGCAGCTCAAGGGCATCGGCACGCCCGAAGATGTCATCGTCGCCGCCATCCTGCGCGGCGACCACGCGATTGTGCCGCGGGGCGACGACCGCATCGATCCCGGCGATCGCATCCTCGTCTTCTGCACGCGCGCGGCGGCGCCCCGGGTGCAGGCCTACTTCAGCGGCACGGGTGCGTAGTTCGCGATGAGGCTGTCGCTCGTCGTTCACGTCTGCGGCCTCATCATCCGCGTCTTTGGCGTGATGTTCGCGGCGCCGGCGGCGATTGCCCTGGCCTACGGCGAGCGCGCGGACGCGATCGCTTTCCTGGTGTCTGGTGCGGTCACGACGGCAATCGGCCAGGCCATGCGCCGCGCCGGTGGCGTCGACGCCGAGCAGGCCATTGAACGCATGCGCCGGGTCGAGGGCCTGGCGGTCGTCTCGCTGTCGTGGCTGTTCATCTCCTGGTCCGCGGCCCTCCCGTATTTATGGGTGGGCCTGAGCCCGATCGACGCGATGTTCGAGTCGATGTCGGGCCTGACCACCACCGGCGCGACCGTCTTGCGCGACTTCTCGCTCTACGGACAGGGCCTTTTCTTCTGGCGATCGATGACGCAGTGGCTCGGCGGCATGGGCGTGATCGCCCTGTTTGTCGCGGTGTTGCCGCGCCTGGCGATTGGCGGCCGCGAGATCTTCTTCGCCGAAGCGTCGGGCCCGGACGATGAGAAGGTGAGCCCGCAAATCCGCCGCACCGCGTCGCTGCTGTGGCGGGTGTACGCCGGCCTCACCATCCTGCAGACCCTCGCACTGAGGTGGGCGGGTTTCTCGTGGTTCGATTCGATCTGTCACGCGTTCACGACGCTGGCCGCCGGCGGCTTCTCACCTCACCCGCAGTCGATCGCCGGCTACAACAACCCCACCGCCGAGTGGGTGATCATCGGGTTCATGTTCCTGGCGGGCGCGAACTTCGCCCTGCAGTACCGGGCGCTGGCGCAGCGCAGCATTCAGTTGGTGCTGCGCGACGAGGAACTGCGCGCCTACACGGGCGTGATTGTCCTCGCGACTGTCGCGCTGGTGTTCATTCTCTGGAACGCCATGTCCGCGGGCGCCAACCTCCGCACTTCGCTGTTCCAGGTGCTGTCGATCCTGACGACCACCGGATACGCCAGCGTGGACTTCGAGCTGTGGAGCCAGCAGGCAAAAACCGTGCTCCTTGGACTGATGTTCATTGGCGGTTGCGCCGGGTCGGCCGGCGGCGGCCCCAAGGTCGTCCGCCACCTGTTGCTCGCGAAGTTCACCATGCAGGAACTGCGGCGCATGCTGCACCCC
This sequence comes from Acidobacteriota bacterium, assembly GCA_030697165.1. Taxonomy (NCBI): domain Bacteria; kingdom Pseudomonadati; phylum Acidobacteriota; species Acidobacteriota bacterium. Next base: position 312,541 of record JAUYQQ010000008.1, on the reverse strand, counting down.
CGCGCCGTGCTGCCGGTCAAGCTCGGCGGACGGGTCGTGCAGCCCAGCGTGCTGCAGGGCGTGATCGTGTTCTTCCTGTTCTACCTGCTGACGTTCGCGGTGTGTTCGATGATCGTGATCCTCTTCGGCGCCGACATCGTGACCGGCATTTCGGCGACGGCGGCCTGCCTGGGCAACGTCGGCCCCGGCTTCGGCGCCGTCGGCCCGATGGGTCACTTCGCCGACCTTCACCCGGTAAGCCGGATCACGCTGACGGCGGCGATGTGGATTGGCCGTCTCGAGGTGCTGACGGTGCTCGTCATCCTGCGTCCTGAAGCGTGGCGATCGGGACGGTGGTCGTCGGGCGAGCGGGCAGCCTCGTGATCAGCGAAACGATCGCCGTGGCGGCGATGACGGCGGCAAGCAGGTAGAAGACCGTGGTGTAGCTGCCGGTCCACTCGACGCACCACGCCAGCAGCAGCGGGCCCACGGCCGACGCGAGCACCGTCATTGCCTGCGCGGCGCCCTGAATCCGGCCGAGGTGCTTGCGGCCGTAGACGCGCGGCCACACGCCGAAGAACAACACCATCACCAATCCACCGCCCAGTCCCATCGCCGCCGCCCAGGTCATCACTTGGGTGATCGTCGTGACATGCGGAAGCGCCGCGAGTCCGGCGGCCAACACGAACAGCGAAGTGGCCATCAATCGCGGCAACGACATCCGCATGGCGAGCCAGCCGCCGCCGAAGTTGCCGAGCAGCCCGGTCATGGCCGTGACCACCAACGTCTGGTAGTAGACGTCGGGACCGAAGCCGCGCTCCGCAAGAATGGATTCGTTGAACAGCCCGATGCCCGACGCGACCAGCCCGTAGAGCGCGGTGCCGATCGAGAACAGCCAGAACGCCGGAGTGGCGACGGCTTGCTGCCAGGTGTATCCGGATTCGGGCTGGTAGGGCTGGTGGGGCTGGTAGGGCTGGTGGGGCGGGTGGGTCTGGTGGGGCGGGTCGGCGGTGCCGCCGTCGGGCCGAAGACCGAGGTCTTCCGGGCCCCGGCGCGCGAGCAGCCAGCTGAAAGGCGCCAATCCCAGCGCCAGCGACAAGCCAACGGTGAGCCAGGCTCCGCGCCATCCCCAGAACTGCACCAGCGCCCCGACGATGGGAAAGGCCATCATGAAGCCGATGCTCAGCACGATGCTGTAGGTCGCCATCGCCAGGTCGATCTTGCGGACAAACCAATGCCCGACCATGGCAATGCTGACCACCGACAGCGCGCTTTGCCCCAGGCCGCGGGTCAGCGTCACCGTGATCGCCAGCGCCCAGAAGCCTTGCGCCGTGGCCATGACGCACACCGTGATGCCGAGAGCGACGGCGATCGTCGTGAGCACGACTTGCGAGCCGAAACGATCGAGCACCCGGCCGATGCCGATGGCGAAGACCGACCCGACGAGCGTCGCCCACAGGTTCAATTCCGCGTAGTCCACCCGGCCGATGCCCAGATCGGCGAGCAGGGGCTCGGTGACGAGGCCCAGGCCTTGCGTCCGTCCCGGGAGGGTCCCGACCATGGCGGCAGCCGCCAGGCCGACCATCACCCACCCGTAGTAGACGCGCGTCAACTCCACCCTCGAGGGGCAGGACGGGCCGGTCGCGAGATAGAATTGCTGTCCACATGAAGATCGTACGGATCCTTGCCTACCGTGTCGAGTTGCCGCTGCACGAAACCACCTACAAGTGGTCGGGTGGCAAGTCGGTGACCGTGTTCGACTCCACTGTGGTGCGCGTCGAGACCGATGCCGGGCTCGTCGGACACGGGGAGGTCTGCCCGCTCGGGCCGTTTTACCTTCCGGCCTACGCCGAGGGCGTGCGATCGGGCATCCGAGAGCTCGGCCCTCATTTGATTGGCGCCGACCCGCGCGAGCTCACCAAGCTGAACGGCGTCATGGACGCGGCGCTGAAGGGACACGCCTACGTCAAGAGCGGGATCGACATCGCGTGCTGGGACATCCTGGGGCAAGCCGCCGGCCTGCCGGTGTGCGAGCTGCTCGGTGGCCGCTACGGCGACGACTTCCACCTGTATCGCGCGATCTCGCAGGAGTCGCCCGATGAAATGGCCAGCCGCGTCGCCGGATACCGCGCTGAAGGCTATCGCCGATTTCAGCTCAAGGTCGGCGGCGATCCCGATGTGGATATCGCGCGCATCCACACGGTAGCGGCGGAGCTGCAGCCAGGCGACCGGCTGATCGCCGACGCCAACACCGGCTGGACCCAGCACGAAGCCATGCGGGTGGTGAAGGCCGTGCGCGACGTCGATGTCTACATCGAGCAGCCGTGCCTGACCTACGAGGAGTGCCTGAGCATCCGCCGGCACACGCCGCATCCGTTCGTGCTCGACGAAAACGTCGACGGCCTCGACATGCTGCTGCGCGCGAAAGCCGATCTCGCGATGGACGTCGTCAACCTGAAAATCAGCAAGTTCGGCGGCCTGACCAAGACGCGCCAGGCCCGCGACCTGTGCGCGAGCATGGGCATCGCCATGACCATCGAGGATAGCTGGGGCGGCGACATCGTGACCGCGGCGATTGCGCACCTCGCCCACAGCACGCCTACGCCCCTACTGTTCACTAGCACCGACTTCAACAGCTACGTCACCGTGTCGATTGCCGAGGGCGCCCCGCAGAGGACGAACGGCCGCCTGGCGGCGTCCACCGCCCCTGGCCTTGGCGTCACACCACGAATGGACGTGCTCGGCCCGCCCGTGCTGGTCGTGGAATGAGCGCTGGCGCGTCGGCCGGCGGGGTGAGCTAGGCTTCCTTGCCCTGCACGATTTCCACGCTGGGTCTGACAACGGACTCAGTTCACTGGGGAGACCGATAATGCCGCTTATTGTCTTGCTTGACACACCCCGCTGAGCTATAAGACAGCCTCCGACCACCTTTCCACCTTTCCACCTCTGGTTTGGGATGTGGATTCGTCTCGTGTTCCAGGAGGAATCGTCCATGCGAACAACCCTGTTCCTGCTGGGGGCCGGCGCCGCCGTTTGCGTCGCCGCCGCCACCCCGCCCACTCAGACCCAGCCTCCGGCGCCGGTGAGCGCCACAGCCGCGGCGCCAGTTGCCACGCCAGCCGTCACGACTGCCAACGTGCCGATGCCGACGCTCACGCCTGACGAGCAGAAGGCGCTGGCGCAGCGCTTCTCGCCCGAGCGGCTGGCGGCCGTCCGCGCGCGCTTCCAGGCCGATGCGCAGCGGGCGGTTCGTGACGAGGCGGAGCAGGGGTTCCGCGAGCCCACGGCCGGAGAGGCCGCGGCTCTTGCCGGGCCCTCATCCCAGGGCGCCGCCGCCGAGGTGGTGCTCCCCGGTGGCGGCGCGGCGCTCAAGGCCGATGCCGCGAGCCTCGAGTTCGTCAAGGTGACCGTCGGCAAGGACGGCACGGTCATCACACACGACGGAAAGGGGGCGCGCCGTGACCAGTAGAGTCGCCTCGATCGTTCTCGCGCTCGCCCTTCTCGCGGGCCCGGCCGCCGCGCAGTCGGCCCGCATCATCGTGGTCAACGGCGACGGCCCCGGTATCGGCTTCAACGACCCGACACCTGCCACTCCTGTGGGCGGCAATCCGGGCACGACGCGTGGCCAGCAGGCGCTCAACGTGTTCCAGCACTCCGCCAACCGGTGGGCGGCCAACCTGCAGAGCCAGCAGCTCATCACGGTCATCGCGACCTTCACACCGATGACGTGCTCGCCGACATCCGGCGTGCTCGGGGGGGCGGCGCCGAACTGGAGTGTCCGTGACTACCCGGCAGCGACGGGCGGGACGGAACTCGAACCGAACACTTGGTATCCCGCGGCGCTGGCGGAGAAGCTGACCCGCCAGGAGATCACGGAGTTGATCGACCCGAACGACGCATACGAGATCTTCACGCTCTTCAACAGCCAGCTCGGCATCGGCACATGCCTGACCGGCAACGGGTGGTACTTCGGTCTCGACAACAATCAGCCTGCCAATCGCATCGACCTGCTCTCGGTGGTGATGCACGAGTTCGGGCATGGTCTGGGCGTCACCGTCGGGCCGACCAGCGGCGAAACCGGCGCCCGCGCCAACGGCTACCCGTCGGTCTGGGAGAGGCGGATGGGTGACCTCTCGACCGGCAAGCGCTGGATCGACATGACCAACGCGGAACGCGCGGCGTCGGCCCGCAACACGAACAACCTCGTGTGGGTCGGCCAGAAGGTCACTAACGTTGTGCCCTCCGTGCTCGACTTCGGTCTGCGCCTCGAGGGCATCGACCCCGCGTTCGCGCCCCAGGAACTGGGTGCGTCGGCCTTCGGGCCGACGATCCGGAATGGCAGGGGAGTCGAGGGCTTCGTGGTGGCGCCCAACGATGGCGGCGGGATCTCGCTGCTGGACGGGTGTGAGCCGTTCCCCGCGGGGGCGCCGATCGCCGGCAACATCGTCCTGGTCAATCGAGGCACCTGCCCGTTCACCACGAAGGTGCTGAATGCCCAGAACGCCGGTGCGCTGGCGGCGCTGATTGCCAACAACGGCCCGGGCCCGCTGTCGCTTGGAGGCGCCGGCCCGACGATCACGATTCCCAGCTTCGGCATCACGCAGGCCTTGGGCGCGCAGCTCCGCTCGTACCCCGCCCCGCCGCTGGTGCGGATCGGGCTGCACCCACTGGAGCGGCAGGGCACCACGGCCGGCTTTGCGCGCCTGTTTGCGCCCAACCCCTTCCAGCGCGGATCGTCGGTCTCGCACTTCGACGTCAGCATGACGCCAAGCGTCCTCATGGAGCCGTCGATCACGTCGGACCTCACGACCAAGGTGAAGAACCCGTTCGACCTCACCCTCGCCCTCCTGCGCGACATCGGCTGGTAATCAGCAGGACACAAAAGGGCCGGTGCGAGCCGCGCGCTCGTGCCGGCCCTGTGTTTCAGTCCCGACTCCCAAGCCCCATCTCCCCGCGGAAGTCGGCCGTGGGCGCGTGACCATCCTGGTGCGCCGCATATCGCGGATAGCCTGCTGTAATGTCTCGCCCGAAGTCCCGATGAGAAGCTTCCTGCCCGGCGTCATCTGCGCAGTGTGCGGCCCCTTCGTGTCTTCGTCATGGGCTCAGGGATGGCCGGCGTTTCGAGGGCCGGACGGGCAAGGGCACGCAACCGAAAGTCGATTGGCGACTGAGTGGAGCGAGTCGAAGAACATTGCCTGGAAGACCGCCGTGCCCGGCCTGGGATGGTCGTCGCCGGTCGTCGCCGGTGGCCGACACGGCGTGCAAACTGAGCCGCGGCGCGCCGCTCACGCCGTCGCCGCTGGTCGTTGGTGATGTGCTGTATGTCGTGACCGACGGTGGCATTGCCACCTGCCTTGACGCGCGCACCGGCGCCACCCTCTGGCAGCAGCGGTTGGGCGGCGCGTATTCAGCATCCCCCGTTTTCGCCGGGGGAGCATATACTTTTCGGCTGAGCAAGGCGTGGCCACGGTCACTGCCGGGTCGGCTCGTTGTTCGCGGATTGATAGTTACTTGTTCTGAATCATGGAGAAACGTCGATGAGCACACGGCGCGCGATTTCATCCCTAGGGATATTGGTAATGACGTTGATGGTCAGCGCGACGGCGTCCGCGCAGGCCGCGGCCGGCCAGAAGCCCTTCGAGCCCCAGGTCGGGCAGGCCGGCAAGGACGTGGTATGGGTCCCCACCCCCCAGGCCGTCGTCGACAAGATGCTCGACATGGCCGAGGTCACCAAGGACGACTTCGTGATGGACCTGGGTTCGGGCGACGGCCGCACCGTGATCACCGCCGCCAAGCGCGGCGCGCGGGCGATGGGCGTTGAGTACAACCCCGACATGGTGGAGCTGTCGAAAAAGAACGCCGAGGCGGCGGGGGTCTCCGCCCGCGCGACGTTCGTGAAGGCTGACTTGTTCGAGACCGATTTTTCGAAGGCCGACGTCATCACCATGTTCCTGCTGCCCTCGATCAACATGAAGCTTCGCCCGAAGCTGCTCGACCTGAAGCCGGGCACGCGCATCGCGTCGAACACGTTCACCATGGAAGACTGGCAGGCCGACGAGACCTCGACCGAGACCGATGGCTGCTCGAGCAGCTGGTGCACGGCGCTGTTCTGGATCGTGCCGGCCAAGGTGGAAGGCACGTGGGGCACGCCGAGCGGCGACCTCAAGCTGACGCAGACGTTCCAGATGATTTCGGGAACCCTCGGCAACCAGGCCATCCAGGGCCGCCTGCGCGGTGCCGAGATCACGTTCACGGCCGGGAACACGAAGTACGCCGGCACGGTTGACGGCAACACCATCAAGCTGACGTCGCCATCGGCGATGACGGCGACAAAGAAATAGGGGGCCCAAGGTGGCTCAGGTGCCTCAGGTGCCCCAGGGGCCTAGGGTGCGGGTTCTGAAACGGGCGGGTTGACCCACTAGGTCATCCGCCCGTTTCGTGTTTTTGGGCCCGAATGTCTGTAAATGTCACCAGAAGTCATATCTCCTTGCCTCAGCCATGCGGCCTTGTAATCGGGTGTATAGTCTGCCCAGATAGGGAGGCTAGGTAGCCGAGCTAGCAACTGGCTCAGCCCCTGGCTTGCGGGAGTGTTGGGATGAAAAGCGTCGGTTCCATCACCCTGGGCGCAATGTTCGTGTGCCTCGGGCTCGTAGTCGCACTCGCGGGACAGCAACCCGCCCCTAAGGCGCCAGCCGCCACCACGGGCAAGCCGGGATCTGTACCCACTTCCGCGCCCGGCGCTACGGTGGGCAAGCCCGCGACGACCAAGCCTGTTTCCTCGCACGCCGCCGCGAAGCCGGTGCTGGCGTCAACCATTTCCCACGAAGAACAGAACGCGCTCGTCAAGCGCTACTGCGCCGGGTGCCACAGCGATCGCGCCAAGGCGGGCAATCTGTCGCTTGCGTCCTTCGATGCCGCGAAGGTCGGTCACGAGTCCGACATCGCCGAGCGGATGATCCGCAAGATGCAGGCGAGCATGATGCCGCCGCCCGGCATGCCGCGGCCCGAACCGGCCGTCTACCAGAAGTTCATCACCTCGCTCGAGACGACCGTCGACAGCTACGCGCGGGCCAACCCGAATCCCGGCGGCCGCACGTTCCAGCGGCTGAACCGCCCCGAGTACTCGCGCGCCATCAAGGAACTGCTCGACCTCGACGTCGATGCCGGCCGCTGGCTGCCGCTCGACACGATGAGCGCGAACTTCGACAACATCGCCGACGAACAGGCGCTGTCGCCGACGCTGCTCGAGTCGTACTTGAACGGCGCCGCCGACATCAGCCGCATGGCGGTGGGCGACAAGGACGCGCCGTCGATCGACTCCACTTACACCAACCCGAGCTACATGTCCCAGCACCCGTGGGACTACGTCGAGGGCGCGCCCTACGGCACCCGCGGCGGCATGGTGGTGAATCACGTGTTCCCGGCCGACGGCGAATACGCCTTCGAGATGACCTTCAATGCCGGTGAGAACACCCGCTTCGAGGACATCGACATCTCGATCGACGGCGAACGGCTGGCGCTGGTCGAGTACGAACTGATCAACATTGCCGGCGCCGACGGCC
>JAUYQQ010000008.1:0-2500 GCA_030697165.1 Acidobacteriota bacterium | reverse complement strand
ATAAGCGTGGGGTCGGTAGTTCGAATCTACCCAGGCCCACCACGTTTCCTTAAAAACGGGGAATTAGCTCAGCTGGGAGAGCGCCTGGTTTGCAACCAGGAGGTCACCGGTTCGATCCCGGTATTCTCCACCATTCGACTCGCCTTCATCCCGCCTCCGGCGAGATGAAAGCTCGCTCATGGCGGGCCAGCGACGGGTCGAATGTCCTGAGTGAGCAGCGAGCAGAGCGAAAGCGATGTTCGGTGCGAATCGAAGGGCAACAAGCTTTGTAAGGTTTTTTGACAACTGAATATTCTGCAATCGGTAGTTTTTTTTGACCACATATTTGCAGTCAAGTGAAGTGAACACTTGGTCAAGCTACTAAGGGCGTACGGTGAATGCCTTGGCGCTAGAAGTCGATGAAGGACGTGGCAAGCTGCGATAAGCCTCGGGGAGCCGCAAGCAGGCTTTGATCCGGGGATTTCCGAATGGGGAAACCCACTCTGGCTCATACCGGAGTATCTCCCGCTGAATACATAGGCGGGCGAAGGCAACGGAGGGAAGTGAACCATCTCAGTACCTCCAGGAGAAGAAAACAAGTCAGTGATTCCGCTAGTAGCGGCGAGCGAACGCGGAAAAGCCCAAACCAGGGGGCATGCTCCCTGGGGTTGTAGGGCCCGTTAGGCCGCAAGGCCGTCGAGTGATAAACCAGATTGATAGTCGAATCCTCTGGAAAGGGGATCCATAGAAGGTGACAGACCTGTAGGCGAAATCAATCTGGCTTGATGGACGGGTACCTGAGTACCGCGGGACACGAGAAATCCCGTGGGAACCTGCGAGGACCATCTTGCAAGGCTAAATACTCTCTAGCGACCGATAGTGAACCAGTACCGTGAGGGAAAGGTGAAAAGCACCCCTGTGAGGGGAGTGAAAAAGTACCTGAAACCGTATGCCTACAAGCAGTCGGAGGGCTATAGGGGAGCAATCCTCCATGCCTGACGACGTGCCTTTTGCATAATGAGCCGGCTAGTTAATCTCAGTGGCAAGGTTAAGCACAAGCGAGCCGTAGCGAAAGCGAGTCCGAAATGGGCGCTAGAGTCGCTGGGATTAGACGCGAAGCGAGATGATCTACCCTTGGCCAGGATGAAGCGCGGGTAACACCGCGTGGAGGTCCGAACCGGTGTTAGTTGAAAATAGCTCGGATGAGCTGAGGGTAGGGGTGAAAGGCTAATCAAATTTCGTGATTGCCCGTTCTCCTCGAAATGCCTTTAGGGGCAGCCTCGGATGGTCGGCGATGGTGGTAGAGCACTGAATGGACTAGGGGCCTTACCAGGTTACTGAATCCAATCAAACTTCGAATGCCATCGACACGTAATCCGGGAGTGAGACAGTGGGGGCTAAGCTCCATTGTCGAAAGGGAAACAGCCCAGACATGCATCTAAGGTCCCTAATTCAATGCTAAGTGGGAAAGGATCTGGAGACGCTCAGACAACCAGGAGGTTGGCTTAGAAGCAGCCATCCTTTAAAGAAAGCGTAATAGCTCACTGGTCAAGCGGCTCTGGGCCGACAATGTAACGGGGCTCAAGCATTGAACCGAAGATCATGACAGACGGGTCTTGCGAGATCCGTCTTTGGTAGAGGAGCGTTCTCTCTGCAGTGAAGTCAGACCGACAAGGACTGGTGGAGCTGAGAGAAGTGACCCTGCCGGCATAAGTAGCGAGAAGGGAAGTGAGAATCTTCCCCGCCGAAAACCTAAGGATTCCTGAGGTAGGTTCGTCCGCTCAGGGTTAGTCGGGAGCTAACGCGAGGCCGAAAGGCGTAGCGGATGCACATCCGGTTAATATTCCGGAACTACTGACAGATCGTTATCACGATGGGGGGACGCAGGAAGCTATGCGGGCCTGGTTTTGGTTATCCAGGTTTAGACATGTAGGGGGAACAGACAGGCAAATCCGTTTGTTCATAAACCCTGAGGTGTTATAGCGATGGCCGCAAGGCCAATAAAGCCGCAGACGCTACGCTGCCGAGAAAAGCCTCTAAGGAGATCTGTAAGTACCCGTACCGCAAACCGACACAGGTAGGTGAGGAGAAAATCCTCAGGCGCAAGTGAGAATCATCGTTTAGGAACTAGGCAAAATTACCCCGTAACTTCGGGAGAAGGGGTGCTCCCTGTTGTCAGTGTCCACGCGGCACGAAGCGGCAGAGAGTTGCAATAAAGAGGGTCAAGCGACTGTTTACTAAAAACACAGGGCTCTGCTAAGTCGAAAACGACGTATAGGGTCTGACGCCTGCCCGGTGCCGGAAGGTTAAAAGGAGAGGTCAGCCGCAAGGTGAAGCCTTGAATTGAAGCCCCGGTAAACGGCGGCCGTAACTATAACGGTCCTAAGGTAGCGAAATTCCTTGTCGGGTAAGTTCCGACCTGCACGAATGGCGTAACGATTTGACCGCTGTCTCAACGATGAACGCTGCGAATTTGTGGTACCGGTGAAGACGCCGGTTGCCCGCCATAAGACGAAAAGAC
>JAUYQQ010000007.1 GCA_030697165.1 Acidobacteriota bacterium | reverse complement strand
GGGGGGGTGGGGGGGGTTGGGGGGGGGGGGTAAGCCCCAACCAGCCCCACCCGCCCGACCCGCCCAACCAGCCCCACCAGCCCCACCCGGCCCAATCAGCCTCAATCCCGTCTTATACTGTCAGCATGAGAACGGCCAGTTTTCGCATTGCCGCCCTTGCCACCCTGGCGCTGTCCACGGCCCTCGGCGCCCAGCAGGCGCCCGCGACTCCGGCGCAGGCCGGCCAGCCGCAGTTTCGCGTGGCCATCGACTACGTCACGACCGACGCCATCGTGCGCAACGGCCAGGATCAGTTTGTCGCGGACCTGACCAAGAACGATTTCGAGATCTACGAAGACGGCGTCAAGCAGGAGATCACGGGCCTGACGCTGGTACACGGCGGCCGCGTGCATAACCTGGCGGCGCCGGTGGCGCCGGCCGCGCGCGAGGGCATCATCCTGCCGCCGTCGCGCCCCAAGAACGACACCGCCGGCCGCATCTTCCTGATCATCGTTGACGACCTGCACCTGGACTTCAGGAACACCGGGCGCATTCGCGACCTGTTCAAGAAGATCTCGAAGACGCTCGTCCACGAAGGCGACATGTTCTCGATCGTCTCGACCGGGCCGTCCTCCCTCGCCATCGACCCGACCTACGATCGCAAGATCCTGGACGAGGCCATCAAGAAGATCACCGGCAACGGGCTGAAGCCGTCCGACATCATCCAGGGGGCCGAGGGCTCGGACGGGCCGAGCGAAGTGCGCTACCGCGCGCACGTCGCGTTCTCGACGGCCTACGACATGCTGTCGCAGATGGAGAAGATCAACAATCGCCGCAAGGCGGTGATTTGGGTGAGCAACGGCTACGACTTCAATCCGTTCGCCGAGGCGCGGCTCGGGGAAGACCCGGTGTTCGGCGGCCGCTTCGGCCAGACGCGCGAAGAGGGACGGGAGGAGCGGGGCTCATACAGTGGCCAGCAGTTCGCCGACGCCGACCTGGCGCGCGAACTGGCGGAAGTGACGCGCACCGCCAACCGCGCCAACGCGACCCTCTACACCATCGACCCGCGCGGCCTGGTGGCCGGCGCCGACCTCGACGAACAGATCGATCCAGTGGAATACAGCGAGCACGTGCGCAAGACGCAGGACAGCATGCGGGTGCTCGCGGAGCAGACCGGCGGTATCGCCGTGGTCAACCAGAACAATTTCGACAAGGCGCTCAAGCGCATCGATGCCGAAACGAGCGACTACTACGTGCTGGGGTACTCGTCCACCAACCCCGACCCGCTGAAGCGCACGCGCAAAATCGAGGTCAAGCTGGTGAACCGGCCGGGCATCAACGTGTGGTCGCGGACGTCGTACTCGCTGCGCCAGTTACCGAAAGCGCCGTAGACGATTGATCGAATCGGACCCATCCGATTCGATCATGCACAAATATGTCGCGTCCGGCTTTAGCCGGACCTAGGGCGACAGCTTCAGCTTCGGCCGCACCCGCTCGAACGCCTTGATCACTTCCTGGACCGCGCGCGGGGTCCGGCTCATCTTGGGGTAGATCCACCCGGTTTCCCGGACCAACGAGCGTCCCTCGATGCGGGCGCAGTGCAGCTGGCCGCTGGTGACGTCGCGGGCCACGGCCTGGTAGGGAATGATCGTGATGCCCAGGCCGTTGCGGACGAGCGCCTTGATGATCTCGACGTTCTCGGTTTCCATCACGATTTGCGGCTCGATCCGCGCCGCCGCGAAGAACTCGTCGATCGAGCGGCGGGTGTTGGAGCCGGGCTCGAACAGCACGAACGGCTGGCGCACCAGGTCCTGCGGCAACACCTTCTTCTTGCGCGACAGGGGATGCTTCGCGGCCGTCACCACCAGCAGCTCTTCCTGGAGCACGGGCACCGTCACCAGGTCGGGCTGGTCCACCGGCAGCGTGAGCAGCGCCAGGTCGCCGGCGCCCGAGCGCAGCCGCGCCAGGCACTGCTCGGAACTACCCGACATCAGCTTGAGCTCGATCTCCGGGTGCTGCCGCTTGAGCTCGGTCAGCAGCGGCGGGAAGACGTACAGGCACACGGTCATGCCACCGAGCAACCGGACCGTGCCGCGCAGCGATTCCTGGCTGTCGGTGATGCCGGCGGTCGTGTCCTTGAGGTCCTGGAACACCCGGTGGCTGAGCTGCAGCAGCGATTCACCCGCCGGCGTGATGCGGATCCGGCGGCCGACCCGCAGGAACACCGGCTCCTTCAATTCATCTTCGAGCAGCAGGATCTGGCGGCTGATCGCCGACTGCGACACGTGCAGCTTGTGGCCGGCGGCCGTGAACGAACCTGTCTCCGCGATGGCTCTTATGATTTCTAGTTGTCGAAGGTCCACGGTACACTCCCAGATTGCATGAGAGCATATATCTCCGGCCGAGATGGATTCAAGGACAACTATGGCCCGCGCTTGTTCCTCAGCACCGCGGTCGCGCGAGCCACCGCCTCGGCCAGGTAGTGCTCGTCGAGCTCGATGCCCACGAAGTTGACCCCCAACTCCGCGGCCGCGACGGCGCTGCTGCCCAGTCCCAGGAAGGGATCGACCGCCAGGCCGACGCGCTCGAGGCCGTGCAGCTTCAGGCAGTACGCCGGCAGCCGCCACGGGAACGTGGCCGGATGCGGCCGTTCCTTGTCGCGGCTCTGGATGGTCTCGTAGGGGATGAACCAGGTATTACCCCGGCAGCGCAGGCCCGAACCGGCCTGTTGCCAGCGCGTCAGGTTCGACCTGTCCTGGTACTTGACGCCGACCGCGCGCCGATCGAGGCGCGTCCGTCCCGTCGGGCTGAAGTGGAACACGAACTCGTGGCAGTCGTTGAGGAAACGGTCGCTGTTGATGGGTTTGTAGTGGCCCACCGCCAGGTCGTCGGCCAGCCCCGATCGGGCGCCCGCCAGGGACTTCTCGATGGCGATGGATTTCACCCAGTGCAGGATGTTCTGGAGTTCCAGGTGCGGCCGCACCGCCTGAGCCACGTCCAGCGCGGTCCAGGGGTCCTTGGGCTTGGAGCCCACGTTCAGGAACAGCGACCCCTCCTGCGCCAGCACCCGTTTCACCGCCTGGATCCAGGCGCCGGTCCAGGTCAAATACTCCGACCGCGGCTGGGTGTCATCGAACGACCGGTACCGGATGCCCAGGTTGTAGGGCGGCGAGGTGACGACCACGGCAACAGAGGCAGGCGAGAGGCGGCCAAGAACGTCGAGGGCATCGCCGTGGAAGAAGCGCAGCCGCTGGCGTCCGCGGCGCAGGTCGGCAAAGGGCTTGGGAAGGCGAGGGGGCACGTCGGTACGATTGTACCGTGGGCATGCGGGATGGTCCGCCTAAAGGCGGACGCTACACGGAATGGTCCGGCTAAAGCCGGACGCTACACGGATGGTCCGGCTAAAGCCGGACGCTACATCGATGTGGTGTCCGCCTTTAGGCGGACCTTTCCTTACGACGCTCGAACGGCCAGTGTGGTCATGGCGACGGCAGCAAACCGCTCGCGCTCGGCCGAGACCGTGTGGTTTCGGCGGTGCGCGTGGCTTTCACAACCCACGCCCTTTTCTTCCACGTACGTGACCTCGCGCGTGCTGGCGACGTCTCGGTAGCGACCGACCACGCACCCGCACGACAGCGTCGAGAATCCGATTATGCGAACGACGCTCATCGAAATACTCCCCCCGATACCGAGTTCTAGCAAAGGCCGTGCCGTTGCCACGGCCGTGTCTTTTCAGTCGTGAAGCCCGGGGCGAGCGATAACAGATGCCCTTGAGCGTGTCACTTCTTACACACTCGATAGGACGGATGTCCACACGCGATTCCGACAAGCAACGCAGGGTTCGGCGAAGTTGGATCAGACTTCAGTCAATTGGATGGGGAACGTGGAGAGGGCAACCGCTTCTGCGGTTGCCCGTCATCGCGGCGATTGCATCGAGGCGAGGCCGTCGCGCGCGGACTGGTTGGTGGGATCGATCGTCAGCGCCTCGGAGAAGTACAGGAGCGCCCGGTCGCGATTGCCGGCCTGGAGCTCGAGCATCGCGAGGTTGGTGTAGGTGCCGGGTTCACGGGCGTCGGCCTTGATCGACGCTTCGAACGCGGCGCGGGCGGCGTCGGCCTGCCCCATGCTCGCGAGGGACACGCCCAGCAGGTTGTGAGCCTTGGCGTTGCCGGGGTCAAAGCTAAGCGCGTTGCTGGCCGCCTGTGCCGCCATGTCGAGCCGGTTCTGCATGAAGAACAGCGACCCGGCGTAATAGTGCGACCAGGTGTTCTTGGGAGCCTCGGCCACCAGGCGCGCCACTACGGGTTCGAGGCGTGCGGCGTCGCCTACGTCCGACAGCACCGACGCCAGTTGCTCGAGGGCCGGCACGTTGCTGGGGTCCTGCTGAAGCAGGCTGAAGGGAATGCGCACGGCCTCGTCCACGTCGCCCTGCGAGGCCAGCACCCGCGACAGTGCCAGTTTCGCCGGCGTGTTGGCCGGCGCCGATGCCAATTTTGTCAGTAACGCCTTCGCATCGTCGATTCGGGTCAGCGCCGCCGCCGACCGAACCAGGCCGTCGAGCGAGACCGGGTCGTAGGCGTCGAGTCCGAGCGCCAGCATGAAGTCGTCGTAGGCCGGCTGGTGGGCGTCGGATCGCATGAACATCACCCCCCGGTTCCGGTGGTTCGCCGCCGTCGCCGCCTGGCCGGCGGCGGTCACCGTCGCGGGCTTCGGGCTGCGGTTAGCCAGTTCACGAAGGTCTGCGGCGTTGTCGTCACGGGCTACGCCGAAGATATGGCGGGGGCCCGAGAACTCCAGGCGAGAGCGGTCGTCGGTTTGCAGTGGGGCGCCGTTCGACCACGCCTTGAGCGCGGCCCCCTGGGCTACGAACAGGGACGTGACCGCGTACGGCTCGGCGGCGCCAATCGACGCCAGATCTTCCGCCACCCCGGGACGATGCCAGTTGGCCGCGAGGCCGGCCACGCGTTCGTCGATCGGCTCGCTCGCCCCAATCAACAGCACGTCGGCCTCGCCGACCAGCCACAGCGACCCCTCGGGAAACACCGTGAGGAAGGTGGCCACGATCGAGCGGAGGTCGTCGCTGCTGATGTCGTAGGTGTGCGCCCACTGGCACAGCATGCCGCCGGGCGCCAGGCGCGCCCTGGCGCCTTCGAAGAACTCGCGCGTAAAGAGCGAGGCAATGCCCGCCATCCACGGGTTCGACGGCTCGGACACGATCACATCGTAGGTTTCGCGGCCGAGCATCAGGTGGGTGCGGCCGTCGCCGACCACCAGGCGCGTGCGCGGGTCGGCGAGGGCTCGGTGGTTCTCGGTTTCGAAGAACCGTGAGGCGTCCACCACTTCAGGCGAGATCTCCAGCACGGTGGCGGCCGCGATGGGATGAGTGAGGGCCGAGCCGAGCGTGACGCCACTCCCCAAGCCGATAATCGCGACCCGTTTCGGATTCGGATGCAGCAACAGCGGCACGTGGGCGAGCAGCCGCTGCGTCAGCATGTCGCCCGCGTTCGAGGCATCCACCTTGCCATCAATCGAGAGTGACACGGTGCCGGCCAGCCGCCGGACGGCGACGGTTCCGCTCGCGCCCTCGCGGTACGAGAGCAGTTCCCCCGCGGCCAACGAGGTCGCCAGGCTGGGCCCGCGCATCGCGGGGGCGTACTTGTACCCGCCGCTCGACAGCAGCAGCCGATCCCACTGCGGCAGGGTGACCCCCGCCAGCAGCACCACGCCCGCGAGGGCGTACCCGGCCAGGCGGCCCCGGCCCTGGCCCGCCGTTACCAGGATTGCGATGGCCGCCACGGCAAGAGTCGCCGCCACGAGACGGATGGTCAGGTGCAGTCCAATCTGCGGTACGAGCACGAAACCGGCCAGCAGGGCGCCGGCAATGGCGCCAATCGTGTTCACCGCATAGATGCGGCCGAGCGATTCGGTGACGGTGTCATCGCTTCCGCCGGCGAGGGCGACGGCAAATGGAAACGCCGTGCCGAACGCGAGGGCCATGGGCAGCAGCAACGCGAGGACCATCAGCCCCTCGCGGGCGAGCACGTCGTTGAATTGGTACTCGGGCCGGGCGACAATTTCGGCAATCGTGAGCAGCGCCCAGTCCACGGCCGATGCCGCCGCCAGTGACAGGGCGGCGCTGACGAGCAAGCCGATCGCGAGACCGACCGAGGCGTGGCGAACGCGCGCCACCAGCCACGAGCCGATCGCGGCACCACCGGCCAGGCCGACGATGAAGATCGCCACGACCAGGCTGAAGGCATAGGTGGTGGGACCGAGAATCTGCACCAGTAGGCGCGTCCACACCACCTGCAGGGTGAGCGAGGCAAACCCCGACGCGCCCAGGGCAAGGGCCGCCAGCCACGGACGGCCTTCAGCCGACGTTCGGAGAGCGGACGCTTTAGCGTCCGCTTTGCCGCGCGAGGCCGCTGCCCGGCGAGGGCTGAAGCCCTCGCCCTCCGAACGTCCCCCGTCCGGCGAATCGTCTGCTGGTATCGATGCGCCGCTGCGCGCGATCGCATACGCGCCCGCGGCCGCCGCCACGTTCAACGCGACGCCGACCCAAGTCGAGCCGCTCAGTCCCAGCGAGGGAATCAGCACGAAGCCAGCGAGCAGAGCGCCGATGGCGGCCCCGAGCGTGTTGGCGGCGTAGAGGCCGCCGGCTTCTTGTGCGGCGTGTGCGGCGCCACGCACCATCCAGCGCGAGGCAATCGGAAAGGTCGCGCCCATCGCCGCCGCCGGCACCGCCAGCAGCATCACGCTGGTGCCGAGCCTGAGCAGCCCGAACGTCGTGCCGCCTTCGCCATCGGCGTACGCGCCCACCAGCAAGGGCCGAAGGGTTTCGAGGGCCACCGGCAGCAGCAGCGCGAGCACCGCGATGGCCAGTTCCAGGCTGGCGTACACCATCAGTGCGCGTTCGGGACTGAGGCGCCCACCCCGGCGGCCGGCGATCGCCGCGCCGACGGCCAGGCCGCCCATGAACGCCGCCAGCACGGTGCTGGCCGCAGCAATGCCGTGTCCCATCTGCAGCGTGAGCAGCCGGGTCCAGACCACTTCGTAAATGAGGGCCGCGGCGCCGGACACCGCAAACAGGAGCAGGAACGCGCTACGCCGCATCGCAGACAGAGTATCAGAGCTAATGTGCCTAGGGTGCCTAGGGTGCCTAGGGTGCCTAAGGTGCCTAAGGTGCTGCAGGCTTGTAGAGCGTCAGGTGCTGGTCGCGCTGCACCTCTTCGAGGCGCCACGCGTTGATCACGGCCTGGGCGGATTCCTCGGGGACGAAACGGGAATCGATCACCACGTAGCCGAGGTCGGTCCCATCGACGAAGCGCGCACCGCGGGCGGTCAACGTGGAGATGTCCTCGGCCGACAGCGGTTGCGGTTCGCTCATCTTCATCAGGATGGCCAGGGTCGGCCGCTCGATTCGCATGCGTTCGGCCCGCTGCTCCGAAATCCGCGAGAGGTAACCCCCAATGATGCGTTTCTCGTGACGGGTCTGGTTGAACTGCGAGCGTGGCCGGAAGTTGCCGATCGACGAGACGCCGTCGCGCACCCCGAACGGCAGGCTCAACACGCGGATGTTGCGCGGGTCGGCGGCGATGGTGTCGTAGACGGGCGAGATGGCCGCCGAGTACAGCGTGCGTGGCGCCGGCCAGAGCTCCATGGCCAGCAGCAGCGCCACGAGCGCCGTGATCGCGCGGCGTCGCTGCGGCCAGCGCTCGCCAAATGCCGCAAGCGCCCCTGCCAGCAGGACCGCCAGACCCAGTGCCGCGACAATGGCAAAGCGGGTGGGTGTGCGCGCCAGGCTCATGGGCGTGATGTAGCGGAACAACGCCCATGGTCCAGGCACGTGCGTGTTGGTGCCCGCCAGGTAGATGAACGGCCCGAGTGCCAACAGGGCGAAGCCGATGGTGATCCACCACCACCCGATCCTGGGACGGAATTTGGCCAGCCAAACGGCCGCCGCGACCACGATCAGGGCCACCCAGCTTAGGGCCGCGGTGTACTCGACAAACTGGGTCGGCGCGGTTGCCTGCTGGTCGCCGAACAGCATCCGCATGACCGGATGATTGGGGTTCGGGGTCACGAACGACAGCAGATCCACACCACCGGGACTGCTGCGCCAGAAAATCTCGGGCCTGACAAAGCGACCGTCGATCATCCCTTCGACGGTGCCATACAGAACCGGCGCCAGCGGGCCGATGCATGCCAGCACGCCGACGATCGCCGCCTTGATTGGCAGCGGGCCGAAATCGGGAACGCGCGTCAGCCTCGGCCGCCACCACACCGCGAGCCGCACCATGACCAGCACGGTCAGCACCAGCACCGGCGTGTAGAGGCTCCGCATGCGGATGCCGACGCCCAACACCTCGAATTCGCCGCCGCGGCCGAGCGCCAAACCGGTAACGAGTCCGCCGATGCAGACGATCAGCACGTCGAGCAGCCACACCCAGGGCCGCCGGGCCGGCGGCGCCGGGGCGCGCGTGAACCGCACTGTGATCGTGATCACGTACAGGATGGTGATCATCACGCAGTACACGCCGTAGTAGGCGTCGCACAGCGCCGCCCACGCCATGCACAACCCGACCAGCGCGGCACTGCCGGCCGTGCGGTGTTTCTCGGCGTGCATGAGGGCCCAGATGAAGGCGGGGAGCGGGGCTGCGGCCGCCAGGCTGAAGTGACCGGTGCTGCGCGCGACCAGCACCGGCGACCAGGCGAACGCGACGCCGGCGATGAACGCCTCGGCCCGCGTGACCGTAAACGCTGCCCGCGCCAGCCCGTAGGTCATGAGCGAAGTCAACACGCTCATCAGCAGGTAGACGAGATTGAAGGACGCGATCACGCCGAACAGCGAGATCAAGGGCAGGGCGAGGAGGTTGAGGAAGACCGTGTAGTTGTGCTGGGACAGGTCAATCCGCTCGGTGAGCGAAAGAATCTGTCCGGTCTCGAACGGGTTGTTGCCCCTCAGCGCTTCATGGTGGAAGACCCACTGGTTCCACACGTACACACTGGTATCGCCGCCGGGATCACCGGTCAGGTGAGTTCCCAGTTGAATGGGCAATGGCCACGTGAAGGCGCTGGCGACCAACACGAAGCCGAGCACGACGGCGAGCAGGGAGGCACGCTCTCGTCGCATAGCAGGCGCACCGCGGTTGTACTACGAATGTAAAGAAATGTTAAGGACCGTTAGGGACGTCGAGCTTCGCGCGTACAAAAAATTAGGGCGAGTGGTTTCCCACCCGCCCTAACTTCCTTACCTGCCCGACCCGCCCTTAGAAGTCGTAGCGGAAGCCGACGCGCATGACGCGTGGGCTGAGGATCGTGAGCACTTCGTTGAAGTTGACCGAGGTCAAGCGCAAGTCGGTGGGTACGCCTGAGTTGGTCAGGTTGAAGACGTCGAACTGGAACGTCATCTTGCCGGCGCGTCCCATGCTGAACGACTTGTCGGCGCGCACATCCATGATCGCGACGGTGGGGTAGCGGTGCGCATCGATTGGCTCGACGCGCACGGTCTGCGTGCTGTCACCGGGGAACGCCACGCTGATCGTGCGGCCGTACTGCTGGCCGCTCTGGACCTTCCACGATCCGGAGAAGCCAATGTCCCAGGGCATGGTGTAGCGGCCGATGACCTTGTAGTTCCAGGTCGTCGATGTTTCCATGCCGTTCTCGTCGCCAAACAACCGGCGCGCCGGCCGGTAGGCGGCCGCGCTGGTGAGGCGGCCGTAGCCGGTGGTGTCGTGCAGCATTGTCGACCAGGTGTAGCCGACCGACGACAGCATCATCCACTTGCCCGAGAAGCGGCGGTTGACGCCGAGTTCGACCGTCTGGAAGTCGGCATCGCGGAAGTCGCTGTTCGTGTAAAGACGGTCCGTACCAATCGTTGCCGGACGGTCGAACGTCTGGAACGTCTGGTTGTCGGCCGTGGTGGCCAGGTTGTTATCCGGACCCGGATCGACCAGTGTGTAAGGGATCGTGTAGGCCGGCGTACGGATCGCATCGATCTCGCCCCACACATTACGCATGTTCTTGTAGACATACGAGGCGCGACCCGAGAACGAGTTGCTGATTTCGCGCTCCAGATTGACCGACACTTCGTTGCTGGTCGGCCGCTCGATGTCGCGGTCGATCCGCACGAAGCCGCCGCCGCCCTGGGTCGAGTTGAACGCACCCAGTTCGGCCGGGCTGTCCACCAGGCGGTTGCCGTTCAAGTCGCACTGCGTCGTGCGGGTGGCCGTGCAGGGCAGGAAGGCGTAGCGCAGCTGCGCGCGACCCACCGGGTTCTCCAGGTCGGCCAGCGTATCGGCCGAGTTCCAGCGCGACTGGCCCGCGAACACCTTTAGCACCGTGCGGTTATCGCCGGTCAGGTTGTAGGCGAGTCCAAGGCGCGGAACGAATGTCTTCGTGCTGGCCACCGTGCGGGCCTCGACGGTGCGCGGTGCGATGAAGTCGAGGTAGCGCTGGTCGGTGAAGCCCGCCAGTGCCGGGATACCGTTCGGCGTGAATTCCTGATCCTGCCAGCCGTCGGTATAGGCCTCGAAGCGCACGCCGAGGTTCAACGTCAGGCGGTCGTTCAGCTTCCACGTGTCGTTGATATACGCCGCGTTGTAAACGACGTCGTTGATGCCCGTGACCGGTGTGTTGTACAGGTCCACCTGCGCCGTCACGCCGTTGGTGTCGCGGTAGAAGATGTCGAACGGCTGGTCGCGGAAGAGGCTGCGGCGATCGCGCTTCCAGTCGTAGCCCATCTTGAAGTCGTGGCTGCCCTTCCAGCCGTCCTGGAAGTACGACAGCGTGGTGTAGAACTGGGGCTTGTA
>JAUYQQ010000006.1 GCA_030697165.1 Acidobacteriota bacterium | reverse complement strand
CATCATCTTCCTCAACATGATGGGAGGTGGCGGCGGGCGGCGCGGCATCCGCCGAGGCAACCGTTGGGTCAGCGGCGTCGGCCCCTTCGGCGGCGGCTTTGGCGGCGGTGGCAGCTGGGGCGGCGGCGGTGGATTTGGCGGCGGTTTCGGTGGCGGGTTTGGCGGCGGGTTCGGCGGCGGCCGCTCGGGCGGCGGGGGCGGCGGCGCCGGCTGGTAGTCCTCACAGGAGATCAAGAGATCGGGAGTTCAAGGTTTAGCTCCTTAACTCCTCATCTCCTGTTTTCTCTTGGTCTGCTGTTTCGCGTGATCTGATAGAAAGGTAGCTATGAAGAGTCTGAAGCGAATGCTCGTGGTGGTGGCCCTTGTCGGTGCGGGGGTGGCGACGTCGGGCTGTTCCTACAACCGGTTCGTCAGCCAGGAAGAGGCCATCAAGACGCAGTGGGCGCAGGTCGAGAACCAGCTCCAGCGCCGCAACGACCTGATTCCCAACCTGGTGGAAACGACGAAGGGCTTCGCCCAGCAGGAGAAGGACGTCTTCCAGGCGATTGCCGACTCGCGGGCCAAGCTGGCCGGCGCGACCACCCCCGACCAGAAGATGGCGGCGGCCAACGAGCAAGGCTCGGCGCTGGCCCGATTGCTGGTGGTCGTGGAGAACTACCCGATACTCAAGTCCGACGCCACCTTCGCCCGGCTGATGGACGAGCTGGCAGGCACCGAGAATCGAATCGCCGTGGAGCGCATGCGCTACAACGAGGCGATCCAGGCCTACAACACGGCCCGCCGGCAGTTCCCGGCCAACATCACGGCCGGAATTTTCGGGTTCAAGGACGACTACAAGCTGTTTGAAGCGCCCCCGGAGGCGAAAGTCGCGCCGAAGGTCGAGTTTACGAAGCCCCAGTAAAAAGACGCCGGGTTCAATTTTCGGCCGATTTCCGTGCTCGAAAATTGAACCCGGCGTCCTCGCCCCTTCCAACCCTTCACTCTCCCCTATCATCCAAGCTAGTGCCGGTGGACGACGTAGTCCTTGCGACCCAAGGGGATGCGGCGGCTTTCGAGCGGGTATACCGGGCCCATCTGCCGCGCATTTTCAACCTGGCGCGGCGCATGGCCGGACCCGACGCAGCCGACGAGCTGACGCAGGACGTGTTTGTCCGCGCGTGGCAGAAGCTCGCCCTGTTTCGCGGCGAGTCGAGTTTCGGGACCTGGCTGCACCGCCTGGCGGTGAACGTGATCATCGAGCGGTTCCGCACGCTCGGCACCGCCCGCGAGCGGTTTCTCGCCGACAGCGAGGCCGTGCTCGAGATTTCGCCCGCGGTGCGGACGAAACACCTGGACCTGAGCATGGACCTGCAGGCGGCGATCGAGCAGTTACCGCACGGCGCCCGGACGGTGTTCGTGCTGCACGACGTCGAGGGCTACAAGCACGAGGAGATTGGCGACATTCTCGGTGTGTCGTCGGGAACCTCGAAGTCGCAACTGCATCGCGCCCGGCAAACGTTGCGGGTGCTGTTGCGCAAGGAAGCGTAGGAACGGTCCGGCTAAAGCCGGACGCCACATGGGCGCAGATGTAGCATCCGGCTTTAGCCGGATAGACAAGAATTATGAACGAACCACGACAGTTCGGAGAACACGACCACGAACCGCTCGGCGCCGACGACATCCTGTCGCAGGCCATCGGCCAGTGGCGCGACGAGGCGCCGGCGCAGGACCTGTGGCCGGGCGTGTCGGCGCGGCTGGCCACCGCGGCACCGCGGCGAACGCAGCTGTCGTTCACGTTGCCGCAACTGGCGCTGGCCGCGTCGCTGCTGATGGCCGTTGCCTCGGGTCTGACGTGGCTGGCGGCCAACCGGCCCGTGACGCCGGCCGATGCGCAGCCGACCGTGATCGCCGAGAGCGAAGTTACCGGCGAAGTCGAAGGCGGCATCGTCAACGCCAACTTCGCCGACGCCCAGTTCGACGCGGCGGTCTTTGACCTCGAGCAGATTCTCCGCGACGAACGCGACCGCCTCGATCCGCGGACGGTGCTCGTGATCGAACGCAACCTGAAGACGATCGACCTGGCAATCCAGGAAGCGCGGATGGCGCTCGACGACGACCCCGCAAACGCCTACCTCAATTCTCATTTGGCCGACGCCCGGCGGCGAAAGCTCGACCTGCTGCGTCATGCCACGACCCTTGCGTCCGTTGGAGGAAACTGACCGATGAAGCGATTCTTCTTTCGTGGCGACAAACCGTTCGGTTTGTCGATCCTCGCCGCCGCCCTCATGCTCTCGAGCGCGGCGCCGTCGCTTGCCCAGCCGCTCGAAGCGGCCGGCGACACCCAGCAGCCGATCCAGGCCCGCCCCGGCGGGCCGGACAGTTCGCCCAAGTCTGACCAGACCGTGGATGCCGTCAAGGGCACGCGCCTGGTGCTCAGCAACAACGCCGGCGAAGTGGTCGTGCGGACGTGGGACCAGGACAAGGTCCGCATCCAGGCCACGCACGGCCAGCGCGACACCATCACCGCCGAAACCACCGACCTGACCCTGCGCGTCCGCGCGCGCTCAACGCGCGGGCCGTCGGGACTCGTCGATTACCAGATCACGGTACCGAAGTGGATGCCGGTCAACCTGTCGGGCACCTATCTCGACGCGACCATTGACGGCACCACCGCGGAGGTGACGGTCGAAACCGTGCACGGCAACGCCCGCATCACCGGCGGCACCGGCTCGGTCACCGTCCGCTCGGTTGAAGGGATCATCACCATCGACAAGGCCAGCGGCCGCGTGCAGGCCACCACGGTCAACGAAGGCATTCGCGTCACCAATGTCACCGGCGAAATCACCGCCGAAACCACCAACGGCGACATCGTCATCGACAATGCGCAGACCTCGAACCTCGAGGCCTCGACGGTGAACGGCGACGTGACGTTCAACGGCACGATCCGCGACAACGGCGTGTATCGCCTGACGACGCACGGCGGCGACATTCGGGTGGGCCTCGGCGGTGCCACCAACGCGACCGTCTTCGTGCGCACGTTCCAGGGCGACTTCTCGGCCGACTTCCCCATTCAGCTGCCCGAAGGCCAGACGCCGCGCAGCGGCAGCAAGCGGTTCAACTTCACGCTCGGCAACGGCAGCGCGCGCATCGAGACGCAGTCGTTCAACGGCGACATCGTGCTGGCGCGCAAGACCATCGTCAGCAAGAGCGACGAACGCCAGCGCCGCCGCATGGGCTGGCCGGCGCCACCCGCGCCACCGGCGCTCCCGGGGGTGCCCAGTCCCACCCCGGCACCCAAGCCGCCCAAGCCGCCCGGCTGGGACGGCGTCGAGTGGGACACGCTCTTCGAGTACGATTTCGACTTCTCGGAATGGGAAGCGAAGTGGGAAGACTTCGGCAAGACGTTCGAAAAAGAATTCTCGGAGTCGTTCAGCAAGGACTTCGAGAAGGGGTTCGCCAAGCAGTTCGAGAAGAAGTTCGAGAAGGCCAAGCCGAGGCAGTAGCGCACGCTAGAATGTCGGGATGCCGCTGATCGATGTGCTGCTTCCCGAGTTCGACCGCGAGATGGGCCAGACCCGCAAGGTGCTGGACCGCGTGCCCGACCAGTTCGACTGGCGGCCGCACCCGACCAGCATGACGCTTGGCCGCTTGGCCGAGCACCTCACCGAAATGCCGCTGTGGGCCACCACGACGATGGCCCTAAGCGAGCTCGACATGACGACGCCGCGGCCGGCCGACTATAAGTCGCCGGCCACGCGCGCGGAAGTCCTGGCGATGTTCGACGCCCATCTCAAGACCGCCCGCGCCAACCTGGTCAACAAAACCGACGGCGAGTTCGACGCGCCCTGGAAGCTGAAGGCCGGCGGCCAGGAAGTGTTCACCATGCCAAAGGCGTCGGTGCTGCGCGCGTTCGTGCTCAACCACATGGTCCACCATCGCGGGCAGATGACGGTCTACCTGCGGATGCTGGGCGTCAAGATCCCCTCCCTCTACGGGCCATCCGGCGACGAACGGCCACCGATGTAGGGCAGCCACAGATGAGCCACAGATTAAACCCAGATTGGGAAATAGCCTTTTCTTGATCTGTGCCTAATCGGTGTCGAATCTGTGGCTGTATTTCCGTGGCCCGAGGGTGTAATCTGCGGCGCATGACCGCATCAGTGACCCGTCGCGACTTCGCCCGCTTGTTTGCTATCGGTGGCTCGGCTGCCCTGTTCGCCGATCCGGCCTGGGCGAAAGCGGCCCCGCAAGCCGCGGCCTTCAATCCCGCCACCGCGGGTACCGGCGAAGCTTTCTGGAAGTCGGTCCGCGGCCAGTTCGTGATGCCACCCGACCTCGGGGTGCTGAACGCCGCCAACCTGTGCCCTGCCTCGCGGCCGGTGCTCGAAGCGCTCAAGCGTGAAAGCGACAGCGTCGATCGCGATCCCTCGGCACAGAACCGCGCGCGGCTGAATGGTGAGAAGGAGAACCTTCGCAAGGCCCTGGCGACGTTCCTCCGGGCGACGCCGGAAGAGATCGTGATCACCCGCAACACCAGTGAATCCAACAACATGATCTCGAGCGGCCTCGACTTGAAGGCCGGCGACGAGGTCATCATCTTTGCCGACAACCACCCGAGCAACCTGAACGCGTGGACGGAGAAGGCGAAGCGGTTCGGCTTCACGGTGATCACCATTCCGCAGGTGAATCCCCATCCCGGCATGGAGCACTACCTCGCCGCCTACACCAAGGCGATCACGCCACGAACGAAGATCCTGACCTTCACGCATCTGTCGAGCTCGGTGGGCGACCTCTTCCCCGCCAAGGAACTCTGCGCGCTGGCCCGCGAGCGCGGCATCCTGTCGCTGGTGGACGGCGCGCAGTCGTTCGGGCTGCTCGACGTGAACCTGGCCGACATCTCGCCCGACTTCTACACGGGCAGCGCCCACAAGTGGCCCTGCGGCGCCCGCGAATGCGGCGTGTTATACATCAACGCCCGCGCCCACCAGCAGATCTGGCCGTCGATCTACAGCGCCTACTCCGGCGCCGTCGGCATCTCGCGCACGTTCGAGGGATTCGGCCAGCGCGATGAAGCGACGATGATCGCGTTTCGCGAGGCGCTGGAGTTCCAGACCAAGGTCGGCCGCGCCGCCATCGAACAACGATCGCGGGCACTGGCGAACCAGCTGATCGCCGGGCTGTCGAAGCTGCCGGAGGTCAAGGTGTGGACCTCACCCAATCCCGCGCTGAACGCGGCGGTGGTGTCGTTCCAGGCGGGTTCGCTGAACTCGGCGCGGCTGGGACAGGCGTTGTATGAGCAGGACAAGATCGGCACCGCCGGGCGCGGCAGCGGCGATCGGGGCGGCCTGCGTGCCTCACCGCATTTCTACAACAGCCCCGAAGAAATCGATCGGCTCGTCGGGGCCGTGGCGAAGTATTTGAAGACCGGCGTCTAAGAGCAACAGGAGATCAAGACCAGGAGCCTTTTAATCAAAGACTCCTGATCTCCTACTCTCCTGTTCGTTTCTACTGGCGGAGCGTCGGGTACTTAATCCCCAACTGATCCAGGTAGGTCGGGAACTTCGTCGGGTCGTAGTAGAACGGGCGCATCTTCTCGCGGTACTGGTCGAGAATCGCCTTGTTCAGGTGCGTCGGCGGCGGGGTGTCCTTCTCGATGAAGGGCACGTACTTGTGGTCCTTCGTCTGCACCGTATTGAAGTACTCCCACGCCTGCTTGACCAGTTCCGGCTTCGTCAGCAAATCCAGGATCGTCATGGCCTGCGCCTTGGCGCCGGCCACCACGCCCTTGTGCGCAATCGGCGTGGCGCTCGCGATGCCGCTCGACCAGTTGTGGCCGGGCAGGCCGGGGATGTTCGACGGGTAGCTCAGGGTCACCGTCGGCATGTTCCAGGATATGTCGCCGATGTCGTCCGAGCCGCCGCCGGTGTTGCGCTCGAGCGGCGTGGGGCCGCCCATCTCGCCCAGCTTCACGGCCAGCCCGGGCTGCTCGGCGTTGCCCAGTTCCTTCTGCAGCCCCTTCGCCAGCGCCTGGTCGGCATCGCTCCACGTCGGCAGGCCGACTGCCTGAATGTTCGCGTACATCGTTTCGGCGACCACCTTGTTGAAGTGGCGCGGATAGGCAGTGCCAAGAATGCGCGAGGTCCACTTGGTGTTGGTCATCAGCGCCGCACCGTCGGCCATGTTGTTGCCGATGTCCCACAGCGCCTTGATGTTTGGCTGGTCGATCTCGCGGAAGTAGAACCAGATGCTGGCGTTGCGCGGCACCACGTTCGGCTGGTCGCCGCCGTTGGTGATCACCTGGTGCGAACGGTGCGACAGCCGCAGGTGCTCGCGGCGGTAGTTCCAGCCCACGCTCATCAGCTCGACGGCATCGAGCGCCGAGCGGCCACGCCACGGCGCGCCGGCGCTGTGCGCCGTCTCACCCTCGAAGGTGTACTCGACCGAGACCAGGCCGGTGCCGCCCTGCTGGCCCCAGCCGACGCCCAGGTTGCCGCCGACGTGCGTGAACAGGTTGACGTCCACGTCCTTAAACAGGCCGTCGCGCACGAACCAGGCCTTCGACGCGACCAGTTCTTCGGCGACGCCGGGCCAGAGGACCAGCGTGCCGGGCAGCTTGTCGCGTTCCATGATGCGCTTCACCGCGATCGCCGCGATGATGTTGAGCGGCATGCCGGTGTTGTGGCCCTCGCCGTGCCCGGGCGCGCCGTCGACGATCGGATCGTAGTACGCGACGCCCGGCTTCTGCGACGACTGCGGGATGCCGTCGATGTCGGAGCCGAGCGCAATCACCGGCTTGCCCGAACCCCAGCGCGCGACCCAGGCCGTGGGAATGCCCGACACGCCGCGCTCAACCGTGAAGCCGAACTTCTCGAGCTGCGCGGTCAGGTACTTCGAGGTCTCGACCTCCTGGAAGCCCAGCTCGCCGAAGCTGAACACCGAGTCGACCATCTCCTGCGCCAGCTTGGCCATTTCGTCGACGCCCTTGACGGCGTCGGCCTTCTGGGCGGCGAGCCTCGCCTCCCCCTGCTGAGCGTACGCATTACTGCCAAGCGACGCGACGAGCGCCACGACTGCGATGAAACGAACGGACTTCATTCGAACTCCTCCGGTAAAACACGAACAGGAGTTCAGGAGATCCAGGAGCCCTTCAATCAAGACTCCCAGTTCTCCTGACCTCCTGATCTCCTGTTGATCTACTGCTGGCGAACGGTCGGGTACTTGATACCAAGCTGATCGAGGTAGGTCGGGAACTTGGTCGGGTCGTAGTAGTACGGCTTCATCTGCTCCCGGTACTTGTCGAGAATCGCCTTGTTCAGGTGAATGGCGGGCTTGGTGTCGGCCTTGATGAACGGGATGTACTTCACGTCCTTGGTCTGGACATTGTTGAAGTAGTCCCACGCGCCCTTCACCAGTTCGGGCCGCGTCAGCAGGTCGAGCACGGTCATGGCCTGCGCCTTGGCGCCGGCCACCACGCCCTTGTGCGCGATCGGCGTGGCGCTGGCAATGGCACTGGACCAGTTATGCCCCGGCAGGCCGGGAATATTCGACGGGAACCGCAGCGTCACCGTCGGGTAGTTCCACGACACGTCGCCAATGTCGTCGGAGCCGCCGCCGGTGTTGACCCGGTCCGGGTTCGGCACACCGAGCTCTTCGAGCTTCGTCGCCAGGCCGGGCTGCTCGGCGTTGCCAAGTTCCTTCTGCAGCGCCTTGGCCAGTGTCTGGTCGGCGTCGCTCCAGGTCGGCAGGCCCACCGTCTTCATGTTCTCGTACATCGTCTCGGCGACGACCTTGTTCATGTGCTGTGGATACGCGGCGCCGAGAATGCGCGAGCTCCACTTGGTGTTGGTCATGAGCGCCGCGCCTTCAGCCATCTTGTCGCCAATCTCCCACAGCGCCTGGATATTGGGCTGGTCGATCTCGCGGAAATAGAACCAGATGCTGGCGTTGCGCGGCACCACGTTGGGCTGGTCGCCGCCGTTGGTGATCACCTGGTGGGACCGGTGCGACAGCCGCAGGTGCTCGCGACGGTAATTCCAGCCGACGCTCATCAACTCGACGGCGTCGAGCGCCGAGCGGCCGCGCCACGGCGCGCCGGCGCTATGCGCGGTTTCGCCCTCGAACGTGTATTCGACCGACACCATCCCGGTGCCGCCACCCGGTCCCCACGACACCCCGAGGTTGTTGCCGACGTGCGTGAACAAGACGACGTCCACGTCCTTGAAGATGCCGTCGCGGACGTACCAGGCTTTGGTGGCGAGCTGTTCCTCGGCCACCCCGGGCCACAGCATGATCGTGCCGGGCAGCTTGTCGCGCTCCATGATCCGCTTCACCGCGATCGCCGCGATGATGTTGAGCGGCATCCCCGTGTTGTGCCCCTCGCCATGGCCCGGCGCACCCGCCAGGATCGGATCGGGATAGGCCACGCCCGGCTTCTGCGAGGCCTGCGGGATGCCGTCGATGTCGGAGCCCAGGGCAATCACCGGCTTGCCCGATCCCCACTTCGCGACCCACGCGGTCGGAATGCCCGCGACGCCGCGCTCCACGGTGAAGCCGTACTTCTCGAGCTGTCCGGTCAGGTACTTCGACGTCTCATACTCCTGGAACCCGAGCTCGCCAAAGCTGAACACCGAATCGACCATCTCCTGCGCGAGCTTGGCCATCTCGTCCACGCCCTTGGCCGCTTCCGCCTTGTACGCCGGCAACTTCGACGGTTGCGCGAAAGCCGTTGACGTCCCAATCGGCAGCGCCACCAGCGCCGCCACTACGAACAAGTGTTTCAGTGATCTCATTTCGAATCCTCTTCGCGAGCCTGCCGGGAGCGGGATGCTTGTCGGGAGGGCACTTCCTGTCGGGAGGGTACTGCTCGTCGGGATTGAATGACAAGCATTTCCTCCCGACATCGAGCACGATCCCGTCAAGGAGCGCCCTCCCGTCAAGGAGTGCCCCCCGTCAGAACCTCGGGGTAACACCGAGGTTGTACATCAGGAACGCGTAGATGTCAGCGGTCGCCTCGATCTGCTTGGTCACGTTGCTGGCGCCGTGACCCGACTTGGTGTCGATGCGGATCAGCGCCGGCCGGTCGGGACTGGCGTGCTTCTGCAGCGTCGCCGCGTACTTGAACGAGTGCGCCGGCACCACGCGGTCGTCATGATCGGCAGTAGTGATGAGCGTCGCCGGATACTTGCCGCCGGGCTTGATGTTGTGCAGCGGCGAGTAAGCGTGGAGCGCCTTGAACTCCTCGGCGTTGTCGCTCGAGCCGTAGTCCGCAATCCAGTTCCAGCCAATCGTGAACTTGTGGAAGCGCAGCATGTCCATGACGCCGACCTGTGGAATGGCGGCACGGAACAGCTCGGGGCGCTGGTTGATGACGGCGCCCACCAGCAGGCCGCCGTTCGAGCCGCCCTGCGCCGCCAGCCTGGCCGGCGAGGTGTATTTGTTGGCGATCAGCCACTCGGCCGCGGCGATGAAGTCGTCGAACACGTTCTGCTTCTTCAGCTTGGTGCCCGCGTCATGCCAGGCTTCGCCGTATTCGCTGCCGCCGCGCATGTTGACGCTGGCGTAGACAAAGCCCTGCTCGAGCAGCGCAATGCGCAGCGAGTTGAACCCGGGCGTGGTGGCGATGTTGAAGCCGCCGTAGCCGTACATCAGCGTCGGGTTGTGGCCGTCGAGCGCCAGGCCCTTCTTGTAGACCAGGAACATGGGCACCTTCGCGCCGTCCTTGCTCGTGACAAACACCTGCTTGGTCTCGTACTGGTTCACGTCCAGCCCGGGGATCTCAGGCGCGCGGAACAGCGAGCTCTTCCGCGCCGCCACGTCGTAGCGGAAGATCGAGGTCGGGTAGGTGAACGAGGTGTAGGTGTAGAACAGCGAGGTGTCGTCCATGTTACCGGCAAAGCCGCTGGCGCTGCCGAGGCCGGGGAGTTCGATCTCGTTCTCGAGCGCACCCTCGAGATTGTGGACGTACGCCTTCGAGGCGACGTCCCTCATGTAGGTGGCAATCACCTTGCCGGCCGCCACCCGCACCGTGTCGATGGTGTCGGCCTTGGGTTCGATGATCGACTTCCAGTTGGCCGGCGCCGGGTTGGCCGGATCGATGCGGACCACTCGGCTGTTGGGCGCGTTGTTGTCGGTGAACACGATCAGCTCGCCACGCACGCTCTCGAGCACGTTGTAGCTGTCGTCGCCAATCTCGGGGACGAGCGGCATGAACGTCGAGCCGGGCTTGGAGAGGTCTTGCACGAACACCGCGTTCCCCTTCTTGCCGGTGCCGCGATCCGAGATGTCGAGCACGGCGAACCGTTCATCCTCCGTCGTCTGGAGCGTGTGGAAACGCTGCGGGTTCTTCGGGTCGCTGAACACCAGTTCGTCGGCCGATTGCGGCGTGCCGATGCGGTGGTAATAGACCTGGTGATTCTCGTTGATCGACGACAGTTCCTTGCCCTTTTCAGGCTGCGGATAGCGGCTGTAGTAGAACCCGTTGCCGCGCCACGCCATGCTCGAGACCTTGACCCACTCCACTTTATCCTCCAGCACTCTCCGAGTGCTGAGGTCCATCACGTTGTATTCCTGCCAGTCAGAGCCGCTGCGCGATACGCCGTAGACGGCGAGTTTGGCGTCCTTGGACGGCGAGAAGCCGGTCAGCCGCACGGTCCCGTCGGCCGACCACGTGTTGGGATCGATCAGCACCTCGGGCGTCCCGGTAAGGCCCTTCTGGATGTAGAGGACGCTCTGGTTCTGCAGGCCGTCGTTCTTCGAGAAGAAGTAGTAGTCGCCCTTGCGCGAGGGCGAGCCGAACTTGGCGTAGTCGAACAGGGACTTCAGCCGCGTGGTCAGCTCGGCGCGATACGGGATCTTGTCGAGGTACGCGAACGTGACCTTGTTCTGCGCCTCGACCCACGCCGCGGTCTCGGCCGAGGTGTCGTCTTCGAGCCACCGATAGGGGTCGGGCACCTTCGTGCCGTGGTAGGTGTCGACGTGATCCACGGTGCGCGTGACGGGATACTGGAACCCTTGCGCCGCGACCGCGCCCGACAGGACCAGCACGGCCAGGCCAACCTTTGAGGTCGTCTTCATGGCCGCAGATTTTATCCTGACGGCCACGGATTGAATACAGCCACCGAACAAATACAGCCACCGATTAGGCGCCGATTACACAGATTTCGACTGCTCGGGTGGAGGCAACCCTTTAGGGTTGCCTGGGTGCCTCACTTGCTCTCTTCTTCGCGCGCCCATTCGATAAGCTTGGCCTTCAGCAACTCTTTCGAGGGCAGGTAGAGCTGGTATTCCCTGGCGTGGATGTTGGCGTCCTTGGGCAGGGTGAGCTTTACGACGGCATCTTTCTTGTCCTTGCACAGCAGCAGGCCGATGGTGGCGTTCTCGTCGGGCAGCTTCACGTGACGATCGTTAGGCGGCAATTATCCTTCGATTTTCTTTGGCAAGAGTCTGAAAGCCCCGGTCCGTGGGAACATGACTCACAGTCGCCCATGCCCAGATCCGCCCCCAGCACCCCTGGCACCCCCGACACCCTTGGCACCTCTGGCACCTCTGGCACCTCTGGCACCTTAGGCACCGTAGGCACCCTAAGCCCCTACTCCCCCCTTCCCCGCTGGGCCGGCGGGCACAAGATGACGCTCTATGCCTGGGCCCGCAAGCGCGCCTTTCGGTCCCTGGCCGCCACCGAGCCCAGGTATTTCGACGTCGCGCCTGACGCGCGCGTCCTGGCCCACTGCAACTGGCAGCCGGACCGCGCCGCCGCGCCAACGTTGTTGATGCTGCACGGGCTCGAAGGCTCCAGCCTCGCCCACTACATGTGCGGCATGGCCGACAAGGCCCTCGCCGCCGGCTTCAACGTCATCCGCCTCAACCAGCGCAATTGCGGCGGCACCGAGCACCTGTCGCGGGGGCTGTATCACTCCGGGCTGACGGCCGACCCGCTGTTCGTGCTGCGGGAGCTGCGCGAGCGCGATGGCCTGTCGCGGTTCGCTGTCGCCGGGTATTCGTTGGGCGGCAATATCACCATGAAGCTGGCCGGCGAACTGGGCGGCAGCGAGTTTCCAGAGGTCAAGGCATTTGCCGCCGTGTCGCCGGTGATCGAGCTCGAAGACTGCATGCGCTCGATCGAGCGGCGCGAGAACCGCATCTACGAGTGGAACTTCTGCCGCAACCTCCAGGCGCGGATGCGGCGGAAGGAACGCACCTTTCCCGGGCAGTTCAACCTCGACGGGTTATGGAAGGTGTGGTCGATCCGGACGTTCGACGATCGCTACACCGCGCCGCACCACGGCTACCAAGGCGCCTCGGACTACTACCACCGCGCCAGCGCCATGCGCGTGATCGACCGGGTGGCCCGGCCGGCGCTGATTTTGAGCGCGGCCGATGACCCGTTCGTGCCGCCGGGCATCTTCGAGGCCCCGCCCGTGCGGAACAATCCACATATCACCACCGTCGTTACCTCTCATGGTGGCCACTGCGCCTTTGTCGAGCCCAATTCCGCAAACGGCTATGATGGCTACTTCGCTGAACGAACCGTCGTTGACTTCCTGAGGACCCAACTATGAAGACTCTTCGTGTCGCCTTCGTCGCCGCCGCCCTCGTGCTGTTCGCCTCGGCCGCGCATGCCCAGCAGCCCGCGCTCGGCACCTGGGATCTCACCACCATCTCCCCAGAGGGCGAGTTCAAGTCGGTGATGGAAGTCCGGGAAGAAGCCGGTAAGTTGGTTGCCGTCGGCAAGAGCCCTCAAGGCGAGCGCAAGTACGACAGCGTGGCCCTCGAGGGTACTGACATCACGATGGTGATCACCGTTGACTACAACGGCATGCCCCTGGTGATTACTTACACGGGCAAGATTGACGGAACGAAGATCGAAGGCCAGACCGACTACGGCGGCATGGCCACGGGCACATTCACGGCCGTCAGGAAGTAGCGCCCGGCCTACACCCGTCATGGGTGCGAGCCGATATCCTCATGCATGAGGGGACCCGTGCCCGACGAGGCGCCGGACGATGCCGGCGTGGGCGAATTGGTGCAGTCGCGTGAAGCGCGGCTCGCGGACGACGTCGACCTGGACCTGACCGGAGAGGATAGCTCACTCGACTGGCAGCCGGAACTCGACTCGGCGCTCGAAGCCATCGACTCGGTGCTGCCGGTCAAGCGCCGGCGGGCCACCGATCCTCCGGGGATGTCCTTTCCGCGCCCCGAAGTAAGCGTGCTCACCTTCACGCCCGAGGTGCTCGACGCCCTGGCCACGCGCGTAGCCGAGAAAATCAGGGCCTCGCAAGCGCCGCCCAAGCCGCCGGAGCCTGAAGAACCGGCGCTGGCGCCTGGCAAAGTGCTCACGATCCGCTTCCGCTGGCCGCTCTTCTCGTTCGGTTCGCGACGCCGCCGGTCTAGGGCGCGAGCGTAGGCCGGAACTCGGGCGCCTTGCGCGCCTTCATCACCTGTTCCAGCGCGTAGCCAAACCCAATCAACTCGCCTTCACTGTAGGCCGCGCCCATGAAGGCCATGCCGAGCGGCAGGCCGTGGCTGTCGCCAATCGGCACGGTCAGGCTCGGCGTGCCCGCCACCGCCGCCATGCCGTACCCGGCGCCAATGAAGTGATCGCCGAGCACATGGTCGGTCGGCCACGCCGGCGACATGGTCGGCGCAAGCACCGCATCCAGCTTCTCTTTCGCCAGCACCGCCAGCAAGCCGTCACGGCCCGCCAGCCGCCGCGCGTCGGCCCGCGCCTTGAGGTAGGCAGGCTCGGTCAGCGGCCCCTTGGCCTGCGCCTGCTCGAAGATCTCCTGCCCGAAGAACGGCATTGCCTTCGCGGCGTTGGCCTTGTTCCAGGTAATCAACGCTTCGAGCGAGCCGTGCGGTGAGCCGCTCTTCTTCAAGTACTCGTTGAGGCCGTCCTTGAACTCGTACAACAGAACGCTGAACTCGGCGTCGCTCCAGTCGTTGTAGGTCGGCACCTTGATGTCGATCACCTCGGCCCCGGCCGCCCTCAAGGCCTCGATGGCCCTGGTCATGGCCGCGTCGACGTCGGGATGAAAGGCCATGGTCTGCCGCAGCACACCAAAGCGCTTGCCCTTGACGGCGTCGGCTTTCAGGAACGTCGTGTAGTCGGCGGCAATCCTGCCCTCGGCCGCAGGTCCCGCCGGGTCGGCGGCATCAACCGCCGCCATGCCGTTTAGCAGCAGCGCGACATCCGCCACCGTGCGGGCCATGGGGCCCGCCGTGTCTTGCGAGATGGAGATGGGGATGATGCCGTTGCGGCTG
This sequence comes from Acidobacteriota bacterium, assembly GCA_030697165.1. Lineage (NCBI taxonomy): Bacteria > Pseudomonadati > Acidobacteriota > Acidobacteriota bacterium. The sequence goes on along the minus strand of JAUYQQ010000006.1, from coordinate 6,771 downwards.
ACCAGGCCCACCGTCGGCTTGAGACCAGCCAACCCGGCCACCGACGCCGGGCAGAGGATGCTGCCGTCGGTCTCGGTGCCGACACCAATCGCGGCGAGGCTGGCGGCGATGGCCGAGCCCGTGCCCGAACTCGACCCGCACGGATTGCGGTCGAGCACGTACGGGTTCCTGGTCTGCCCGCCGCGCGAACTCCACCCCGACGTTGACCGCGTGGAGCGGAAGTTGGCCCACTCGCTCAGGTTGGTCTTGCCGAGAATCACCGCGCCGGCGGCGCGCAAACGGGCCGCCACAAACGCATCGGCGGCCGGGCGGTTGTCGGCCAACGCCAGGGAGCCGGCCGAATTCACCATGCCCGCCACATCGATGTTGTCCTTGAGCAGCACCGGGATGCCGTGCAACGGGCCGCGCAGCTTCCCGGCCTTGCGCTCGCCGTCAAGCGTGGCCGCGTCGGCCACGGCCTGCGGGTTGGTCTCGATCACGGCGCCCAACGTCGGGCCCGCATCATCAACCTTCGCAATGCGGTCGAGGTACGCCTCGGTCAACGCCACCGAGGTCAGCTCGCCCGCCGCCATTCTCGCCAGCGCGTCGGTCGCGCTCAGCTCGACGACATCCAGGGCGGGTGGGGCAGGTTGGGCGGGTTGGGCCGGCGCACACGCATTCAGCACTACCGCACCGACGATAAACAGTCGCTTCATCATTTGGGCATCCAAAACGAATTGACAGAAGCTCAGGAGATAAAGAGTCTCTTTATCTCTTAGCCTCCTGTTAATAATCCGAGCATCTGCTGTCCGAACGCCGCCCCTTTGCCCTCGTCCTCGTGCTTGAAATACACGAAGACGTCGGAACAGGTGGCATCCAGTCGTTTGGCGGTTTCGGCCCAGCGCGCGACCTCGGCATCGCCGTAGCCCTCGTCCCGCAGCCGCAAGTACGCATAGTCCGCCGTGGCAATCGACGGCGTGTGGCGCGCCTCGCTGTCGGCAATACAGAGCGCGATGTTGCGCGCCGTCAGTGCCGCATACACCTCGTCATCCAGCCATGACTCGTTCCGAAACTCGAATGCCGCGGTCGTCTTTGGCGGCAGCAGCGAGAGGAACTCGTTCAGCAAGACGATGTCCTTCTTGAGATTAGGCGGCAATTGGAACAGCAGCGCGGCCAGCTGCGGCCCCAGCTCGCCGGCGACCGTGACGAACGTCCGCAGCGAGTCGGCCACCTCGGCCGCGCGCAGCCGCCTGTCGTGTGTGATCCGCTTCGGCGCCTTCAGTGTGAACCGGAACTCGGACGGCACCTGCGCCACCCACCCCGCAACGATCTTCGAGGTGGGCATGCGATAGAAGGTGTAGTTGATCTCGACCGTGCGGAACTTGCTGGCATAGTACGGCAGCATCTTCGACGCTGAGAGATCGGCGGGATAGAAACTGCCCTTCCACTCCGGATAGTTGTAGCCGCTCGTCCCGACCAGAATCATTTATCCACCGTGGCAACTTGGCACCCGACAGGGCCTCTCACAAATGCCTCACTGAAGCGCAGAATCACCGAAGCCCTCTTTTGGCCAAACGAGGTTCCGTGTTTCCGTGCTTCTGTGTGATGCATGAGGAAGACAGTCTAGGCACCCTACCACGCCACCATCGCGGCCTCGAACAGCCGCGCCAATTCGTCGGGACCGGCCGCGCGCGGCGACAGTTTCGTGACCCGGTGCTGCGGCAGCGTGCCTTCAACCAGCGCGGGGATGTCAGACGACGAGTAGCCGAGGGCGGCCAGGCCGTTCGGGGTCTTCAATCGCTGCATGAACCAGGTGATGCGATCGGCCAGCACGCGCCCAGCGTCCTCTCCTTTCACGCCCGCGACGTCCACGCCGAGCGCCGCGGCCGCCTGCAAATGCCGCTCGGGCGTGGCGGGCGCCGTGTAGCGGAACACCGCCGGCGCGTTCAGGATCACCGAGATGCCGTGCGGCACCAGTGGATGGTCCGCGGCGTAGCCCGGTGCGCGGTAGCCTTTCACGCCGCCCGACACCGGGTACGACATGCCGTGCGGCAGGTGCACGCCCGCATTGCCGAAGCCCACGCCGGCATAGGACGCGGCCAGCAGCATGTTGGCGCGCGCCTCATCGTCTGAGGGGTCGTCCACCGCGCGCACGATGTACTGCGCGACCATGCGGAGCGCCTGCAGCGACCACACGTCGCTGATTGGGTTCGAGCCCTGGTACGCCGGCCGCAGGGCCGGCCGTTCGGGCAGCGGACGGCCGGTGAACGGCAGCGCCGTGAACGACTCGATCGCGTGACTCAGGATGTCGAGGCCGCTCGACGCCGCGACCTCGGGTGGCATCGTCCGGGTGTTGTCGGGATCCAGGTAGCCCAGCGTGGGCTTGAGGCGACGGCTGGCAATTCCGGTCTTCGCGTGCATCCGGCTCAAGTCGAAAATGCTGACGCCGGTCGTCTCGCTCCCCGTCCCCGCCGTCGTCGGAATAGCCATCAGCGGCTTCAGTGGACCTGGGACCGGCAGGCCCTTGCCGATCGGCGGATTGACGTAGTCGAGAAAGTCCGCGGGTGGGTACACGGTGTAGAGATTCACGGCCTTGGCGGTATCGATCACCGAACCGCCGCCGACGGCGACGATCGCCTCGAAGGGGTGCTGGAGGGCGAAGCTGATGGCATGGTGGAACGACTCGTCGCTGGGCTCGATGCGGACCTGGTCGTAGACGGCACAGGCGACGCCAGCCGCGTCGAGCGATTCGAGCACCGTCTGCACCGGCGCCAGGCGGCGCACGGTCGGATCGGTGATCACGAGGGCGCGCTTGATGCCCAACTCCGCCAGGTCCGGGCCCACTTCGCGCGTGACGCCGGCGCCAAAGCGCACGGCGGACGCCGCCATCTCGAAAGCAAAGTCGTTCGCCATAAGGGAAACCCGCGCAGACTATCATGGTCGGGATGATTCGTTTTGCGTCCCTGATCTTCACCGGCCTGCTGGTCGGCGCCAGCTGCAGCCGTGGGCCCGAAGTCCGCACCTACCCGCTCACCGGCCAGGTGCTGGCCGTCAGGCCCGAGACCAACGAGATCCTCGTGAAGCACGAAGACATCGTGGGCTTCATGCCGGCCATGACCATGCCGTACCAGGTGAAGGACCCCGCGCTGCTGGAGGGCCGCGCGCCGGGTGACCTGATCACGGCGACCCTTCATGTGGCGCCCGACCTCGCGTGGTTGTCGGCGATTGTGAAGACCGGATCGGCGCCGATTCCCGAAGGCTCGGCCACGAAGATTCCGGCGGCGGCCGGCGTGCAACTGTTGAAGCCGGGCGACGTGGTGCCCGAGACGCCCCTGACCGATCAGGAAGGACGGCCGCTGGCGCTGTCGGAATTGCGCGAGGCCGCGTTGGTGATGACCTTCATCTACACCCGCTGCCCGCTGCCGCAGTTTTGTCCGCTGATGGATCGCCGGTTCGCCGAAATCCAGTCGCTGGTCGCGGCCGAGCCGGCCCTGCGCGGCCGGGTGCGGCTGCTGTCGATCAGTTTCGATCCGGCCCACGACACGCCGGCGGCATTGCGCGCCCATGCCGCCAAGGTCTCCGCCGACCCGTCGGTGTGGCGCTTTGCCACGGCCGGCGAGGAGGTGGTCGATCGACTGGCCGCCACCTTCGGCGTCAACGTGATGCGCGAACCGGACGGCACCATCACCCACAACCTGCGAACGGCGGTGGTCGATCCACAGGGCCGCGTCGTGTCGATCCACGACAGCAACGCGTGGACCGCCGCCTCGATTGTCGATGAGCTCAAGACGGTTCTCGCCCGCTGACCGTGCGTTCTCGCGCACGGACCGTGCGTTCTCGCGCACGGAGCGTGCGCTCGTCGCGCGGCTCAACACCCCGGCCAAGGTGCAGCGGTGGCTGAACGCGCTGCCCTACAACACCGAGCAGGGCGGCGAGACCCAGCACAGCTTCCGGCCGGTCGCGCGGCTGCGCAGCGCTCACTGCATGGAAGCAGCCTTGTTCGCGGCGGTGGTGCTCGAGCAGCATGGCTATCCCCCGCTTGTGATGAGCCTGGAATCCCAGGACTGGCTCGACCACGTCATCTTCATCTATCAGCATCACGGCCGCTGGGGCTCGGTCGCGCGGTCGCGCGACCCGGGGCTGCACGGCCGCAAGCCGGTGTTCCGGTCGCCACGGGCGCTCGCGCGCAGTTATATGGATGCCTACGTGGACTACACCGGGCGCGTGAGGGGGTTTGGGGTCGCGAACCTGGCCGAGGCCATGGGGAACTACGATTGGCGGTTCACCGAGAAGAGCGTGTGGAAGGTGGAGCAGATGCTGATCGACCTGCCGCACCAGAAGCTGAAGAGCTCGACGCGCCGCTATCGGCAACTGCTGAAGAAGTACCGCGCGTACCGCAAGGCCAACAACGATCGGAAGCCCACCTACTATCGCGGGCGCGAGAAGTGGGAACCGCTGCCGGTCGAATATCGCTAATCGAGATCAAACCCGCGCAGCGGCTTCGAGGCCGGCGCCTTCTTGGCTTCCTTGAGCGCTTCTTCGAACCGCTTCGACAGCGCATCGCCCTTGTTCTTCTCCGCCTCGAACGACTGGGCGAACAGGGCATCGCGCCTGGCGGCCTGCTCGGCCAGGATGCGGTGGGCGTGGTCCAACTCGGGGCGATCGGGATTGGCCGGCGCCTCGTGGCTCACAATACGGCCCAGGTTCAGGTCGACGGTCAGCACCGCCCCGCAGCACGGGCACGGCAGTTCGCGTTCGCTCTCCAGCTTGGCCATGGGTATAGCTTACAGGGATCAGGGATCAGGGATCAGGGATCAGGGATCAGGGATCAAGATACGATGGAGCCTGATGCCAGCCGACGAGCCCAAGCGCACGCGCACGGTGCGCGTCGCCACCTACAACATCCATCGCGGACGCGGGCTCGACGGCCGCACCCGGCTCGAGCGCATTGCCGGCGTGCTGGCGGCCATTGATGCCGACATCGTGGCGTTGCAGGAAGTGGTCGGCGCCAGCCCGCTCAAGGCCGGCCAGGCGGCGGAACTGGGCGCAGCCCTCGGCATGGGTTGGGTGATGGCCCCCACGCGCCACCTGCGGACGGCCTTGTTTGGCAACGTCGTGCTGACCCGGTTCCCCGTGCGGCACCACGTGCAGTACGACCTCACGTGGAAGACCTGCGAGCATCGCGGCGTGCAGCGCGTGGATGTGGGCCTCGAAGACGACACACTGCACTTCTACAATGTCCACCTGGGCACATCGCTCCTGGAGCGCCGCCACCAGGCGGCGCGGCTGGCCACGCTCGTTCACGACCGCCGCGTGATGGGCCCGAAGATCGTGCTGGGCGACTTCAACGAGTGGGCCCGGCACCTGGGCGCCACCGACCTGCTCGCCGAGCGGCTGCAGAGTATCGACCTCAGCAAGCACCTGAGCCGGCGCCGGACCTATCCCGGCTTCTTCCCCATCCTGCACCTCGACCACATTTACTACGAGGGCAAGGTCGAGGTCCTGAAGGTCACGCTGCCGCGCGACCGCCTGGCGCTGATGGCGTCGGACCACTTGCCGCTCGTGGCCGACCTGAAGATCGGCTTCGATTAGCGAGGGCAAGAGTTTAAACAGGAGGTAAAGAGGTCAAGAGGCATTTCTTTGAATGGCTCCTGATCTCTTGATCTCCTGTGAGATCCCGGGCACTTGACAGCTGATATCTCAGTGATATCAAATTGGCATCGCCGCCCTCCGACGCTCGCTTCGCGAGCTATGGCGGGGCAGGGAGGACCAAAGTCCATGATCCGCGAACGCGCCTACAACGGTTTGCCCGGTTTACCCGTGCTCCTCACCCTCATCCTGGTCGATGCCGCGCTGCTCTGGATGCTCATCATGAACATCCGGGAGGATTCGGTACCCGAGATCGTGACCGCCGCCATCGGCATGGCCCTGGCCACGTTCTTCATGGCCGGCCTGTTCATGGTCAACCCGAACGAAGCCAAGGTGCTGCAGTTGTTTGGCGCCTACAAGGGCACGGCCAAGGAACAGGGCCTGCGCTGGGCCAACCCCTTCCTGGCCAAGAAGAAGGTCTCGCTGCGCATCCGCAATTTCGAGGGCTCGCGCCTCAAGGTGAACGACATCGACGGCAACCCGATCGAAATCGCCGCCGTGGTGGTGTGGAAGGTGTTCGAGACCGCCGAGGCGGTGTTCGAGGTGGACGACTACGAGCACTACGTGAAGGTGCAGAGCGAGGCGGCGCTGCGCAACCTGGCGACCAGCTATGCCTACGACGCGCATGACGACACGCATGTGTCGCTGCGCGGCCACACCAGCGCGGTAGCGGATCACTTGAAGCGCGAGATTGGCGATCGCCTCGTGAAGGCCGGTGTCGAAGTGATTGAGGCGCGCATCAGCCACCTGGCCTACGCGCCGGAGATTGCCGCGGCCATGCTGCAACGCCAGCAGGCCGGCGCGATCATCGCCGCCCGCCAGAAAATCGTCGAAGGCGCGGTCGGCATGGTCGAGATGGCGCTCGACATGCTGTCGCAGAAGTCGATCATCACGCTGGACGAGGACCGCAAGGCGGCCATGGTCAGCAACCTGCTGGTGGTGCTCTGCGGCGACCGCAACACCCAGCCGGTGATTAACACGGGCACCATCTATCAGTAGGTCCCGTGGCCGAGCGAAAGCCGTTTCTCCTTCGTGTCGACCCTGCCCTGCTGGAGGCGCTTCAGCGCTGGGCGAACGACGATCTACGCAGCCTGAACGGGCAGATCGAGTTCGTGCTGCGTAAGGCCGTCCAGCAGGCAGGCC
>JAUYQQ010000005.1 GCA_030697165.1 Acidobacteriota bacterium | reverse complement strand
GGTTCAATCACGGGGGTTCAATCACGGGGGTTCAATCACGGGGGTTCAATCACGGGGGTTCAATCGCGCGGGTTCAACGCGGCAGTTCGCGGGGTAAGATCGCGCCATGCTGGTGATTCGCGTCGTTCTGGTCGCGCTGGCGGTGCTGGCCCCGGCGTTGAGCGAAGGCGGGCAAACGGCGGCCGCCACCGTGGACGACCCGAAGGCGCGGGCCTTCTACGAATTCCTGATGGCGCGGCGGCTCGAAGCGGCCGGTGACAGCGCCGGCTCGATGGCGGCCTTGCAACGCGCGCAGGAGCTCGATCCCAATTCCGCCGAGATCGCCGCGGAAATGGCTGGTGCCCATGCGCGGCAGGACCAGGCGCGGTCGGCCATTCTGCAAGCCGAGCGCGCCCTCAAGCTGGATGCCGCCAACGTCGAGGCGCACTTCGTGCTCGCGCAGCTCTACGCCGAGTGGGCCGAAGGGGCGTCGCCGCCGGCCGGCGAGACCGCCGCCGGCGCGAGAGACAAGGCCATCGAGCACCTGGTGGCCATTCAGAAGTCTCCCGTGATGGCCGTCGATCCCAACCTGCAAATGACGCTCGGCCGGCTGCAACTGCGCGCCGGCCGCACCGCCGACGCCCTGCCGATTCTCGAACGCGTGGCGGCGCAGGCGCCGTGGGCCGCCGAGCCGCTGGTGCTGCTCTACGAGGCCTACGCGACCAGCGGCCGGTTCGATGAGGCCGAGAAGGCGCTCGTCGGCGCCGCCGAGATCAACCCGCGATTCGGGGCGCAGCTCGGGCAGTACTACGAGCGGCGCAGTCAATGGGTGGAGGCTGCCGGCGCGTACGACGAGGCGCTCAAGCGCACGCGGCAACCGAGCCGCGACCTGCAGCTGCGCCTGGTGACGGCGTTGCTCAATGTCGAGGACGGCGCGCCGCGCGCGCGGGTCGTGCTCGCCGATCTCCTGAAGGCCAACCCGAACGACGTGCGCGCGCTGTACCTGATGTCGAGCGTGGAGCGGGCCGGTGGCGACATGAAGGCCGCCGAGGCCGCGGCGCGCAAAATCATGGCGGCCGATCCCGCCAGCGTCACCGGCCTGTACGCGCTGGTGCAGATCCTGTTCGATCGCTACGACTTCAAGCAGGTGGTCGAGGTCGTCGCGCCGTTCGCCAGGGAACCGGTCAGCCGTTCCAAGGGCCGGGAGATGGAAGGCGCCGCGGTCCTGGTCCAACTGGGCATCGCGCAACAGCAGCTGGCGCAGTGGGATGCCTCGATCGCGGCGTTCATGTCGGCCAAGGCGCTGACCCCGCGCGATCCGGAAATCGACGCGTACCTGGTGCAGGCGCACCTTGCGGCGCGGCGCTTCGATCGCGCCGAGACGCTCGCGCGCGAGAACCTGGCGCGCAACCCCGAACAGCCGCGCATGATCCGGCTGCGCGCCCAGGCCCTGAGCAAGGGCGGCAAGCCGGCCGAAGCGCGGCACCTCATGGAGGCCGGCGCCGCCAAGAACCCGGCGAGCCGCGAGTACGTGGTCGGCCTCGCCGACCTCTACACCGATCAGAAGCGCGCTGACGATGCGGTGCGCATGCTGGAACAGGCGCGCAAGACCTTCGGCGATGACGAGGTGTTGACCATGCGCATGGCGACCGCCTACGAAGTGGGCGGCAAGCTGGCCGAGGCCGAGCAGGAGCTGCGCCGGCTCATGGCGGAGGACCCGTTAAACGCCAACGCGCTCAATTCCCTGAGCTACATGCTGGCCGATCGCGGCCTGCGGCTGCCCGAGGCCGTGGCGCTCGCCGAGCGCGCGCTCACGATCGAACCCGACAACCCGTCCTATCTCGACACGCTCGGTTGGGCGCTGTTCAAGCAGGGCAAGGCCGATGAAGCTGATGCGCCGCTGGCCAGGGCCGCCGCCACGCTGACCGGCAACTCGGTGATCCAGGATCATCATGGCGACGTGCTCGCGCGCCGCGGCCGCCATGCCGAGGCGGTGGCCGCCTGGGAACGCGCCCTCGCCGGTGACGGCGAGCAGATCGATCGCGGCGCCATCGAGAAGAAGATCAAGGCCGCTCGCGCGAAGGCCCGATGAGCCGCCTGTTCGCCGCGCTGGCCACGGCGCTGGCACTGACCGCGTGCGCGGCGCGGCTGCCCACCCGTCCGGCCGGCAGCCCCGGTCCCGACCCTGCCGCCCTTGACGCGTTTACCACGGCGACCGCGGCGTGCCGCGGTTTCCGGTCCATGACCGGCGAGTTGTCGTTGTCGGGTCGTGCGGCCGGTGAACGCATTCGCGGCCGGGTGATTGCCGGGCTCGAGTCCGGCGGGTCGGTTCGCCTCGAAGGGGTGGCGCCATTTGGCCCGCCGGTGTTCATCCTGGCGGGCACGGCCGAGCGGGCCACGCTGCTGCTGCCGCGCGAGCACCGCGTGCTCCCGGACACGGCGGTGTCGGCAGTGCTCGAACGGCTCACCGGTCTCGCGTTAAGCGCCGATGACCTGCGGCTGATGGTGTCGGGCTGCCTTGCCGACAACGCGACGCCGACGGAAGGGAAGCAGTGGCCCGGCGGCTGGCAGGCGGTGACGCTGGCCCCCGATCGCACGGCCTACCTGCGCGTGCAACAGGGGCGGCCGGTGGTCGTGGCCGCTGACTATGGGCCGTGGCACGTCGATTATTCTGAACACCTGAGCGGCTATCCGCGCGTCGTGCGGGTGCGCCGGGCGGGTGATGCGACCACCGACGTCACGGCGCGGGTCGGTGAACTCGAAGTGAACACCACGATCAACCCGCTCGCGTTTACGCTTGAAGTACCATCGGACGCCGAGCCGATGACCCTCGACGAGTTGCGATCGGTCGCTCCGCTCGTTCCCAAGGAACCCTGATGGCATCGGTCAGTCTGCCCGCCTTCGCGAAGATCAACCTCGATCTCCGCATTCTCGGCACGCGCCCCGACGGCTATCACGATCTGCGCACGATCTTTCAAAGCCTGGCGCTGTTCGACAAGGTGACCGTGTCCCACCGGCGTGGGCCGCTCCAGATCGTGTGCGATCAGGAAGACGTCCCGACCGACCGCCGCAACCTCGTCTGGAAGGCGGCGTCGCTGCTGCACCGCGTGGCGACCGGCAAGACCACGGTGCCGCAGGGCGTATCGATTGACCTGCGCAAGCGGATCCCGATGGAAGCGGGCCTCGGCGGCGGCAGCGCCAATGCGGCCATGACGCTGCTGGCGCTGAACAAGCTGTGGCGGCTGAAGTTCGACCTCGCGATGCTCACGCGCATTGGCGCCCGGCTCGGTGCCGACGTGCCGTACTTCCTGGTGGGCGGCACGGCGCTCGGCCTGGGCCGCGGCGACGATATCTACCCGCTGACCGACCTGCCGACCGTGCACGTGGTCATTCTGCGCCCCGGGTTTGGGGTCGCGACGGCCGACGCGTACCAGTGGTTCGATGAGGAAACCCGCCGCACCCGGGAGCCCGCGCCCCGGCCGTACGCGGCCGGTTGGCCCTCGTGGGCGGCCGCACTTCGCAACGACCTGGAGGCGCCGGTGATGCGGCACCATCCCGCAATTGCACGGATTCGCCAGTCCTTGCTCGACGCGGGGGCCAATTTCGCGGCCATGTCGGGGTCGGGATCGGCCGTGTTCGGGCTGTTCGAACGGGCCGACGCCGCGCGCCGCACGGCCAACGACCTGGCCCGGCCGGGCTGGCTGTCACTGCATACCCGCACGATGTCCCGCCGCGAATACGGTCGCCGGGTTGCCGCCGGCCTGTAAACAGTGGTCCGGCTAGCCGCCTTCGCCAAGGCTTCGGCGGGCCAAGAAGCCGGACGCCACCTGTAGCATCCGCCTTTAGGCGGATTCACGGGTTGCCCAACTCCCGTAAACTCGGCTACGATAAGAGTTTCCCCGGGGTGTTGGGGCGTGGCCAAGCGGTAAGGCGCCGGCCTTTGGAGCCGGTATTCGAAGGTTCGAATCCTTCCGCCCCAACCAGTTTGTCAGGCTTCGCCCCGAGCTCCTTTGTGTGGCCCAGCCTCCGGCGGGCACTGTTGATATGCGACCAACCGGTTTTGGTGAACTGAAAATCTTCTCGGGCAACGCTCATCCGCAACTGGCGGCGGAGATTGCCGAGTTCCTTGGCGTGCAGCTTGGGCAGGCACGCCTGCGCCGGTTTCCCGACACCGAAGTCTCGTTTCAGATCGACGAAAACATCCGCGGCACCGACGTGTTCATCCTCCAGCCGACCTGCGCGCCGGTGGATCCCCACCTGATGGAGCTGATGCTCATGACCGACGCGTTCCGCCGGTCGTCGGCGGCGCGCATTACCGCGGTGATCCCGTATTACGGCTATGCCCGGCAGGACCGCAAGGACAAGCCGCGGGTGCCGATTTCCGCCAAGCTGGTCGCCAACGTGCTGACCGCGTCGGGCGTGAACCGCGTGCTGACCATGGACCTGCACAAGGCGCAGATCCAGGGCTTCTTCGACCTGCCGGTGGACCACTTGTTCGCCGCGCCGGTGATCATCGATTACCTTTCGCGCCAGTCGTACGAGAAGCTGACGATCGTGGCGCCCGACGCCGGCGGCGCCGAGCGCGCCCGCGCCTACGCCAAGCGTCTCGACGCTGAACTGGCCGTGATCGACAAGCGCCGCAGCGAAGACGGCACCGCCGAGGTCATGAACGTGATCGGCGAAGTGGCCGGCCGCACCTGCGTGATCGCCGACGACATCATCGACACCGCCGGCACCATCCAGAAGGCGGCGCAGGCGCTGAAGGACAACGGCGCTGAGCGCGTGCTCGCCTGCGCGGTCCACGGCGTGTTGTCGGGCCCGGCGATCGACCGCATCGAGAAGGCGCCGATCGACAAGCTGCTCATCACCAACACCATCCCCCTCACGGCGGATCGTGCGAAGTGCCAGAAGATCGTCGTGCTGTCGGTGGCGCGCCTGCTCGGCCAGGCCATCCGCAGCATCCACGAAGAGACATCGGTTTCTTCGCTGTTTGTGTAGTTCGGACTTAGGGGCCTAGGGGCAAGTCCCTAAGCCCTCGTTTAATTCGGCAAAGGGTGTAGGCCACGGCCGAAGCCCGAGGAAGGTAGTCAGGTCATGGAAGCAGTTCTCGACGCAGTCACCCGTAACACCAGGGGCAAGAACGAAGCCCGGCGTCTCCGCGTTGCCGGCAAGATTCCGGCGGTGGTGTACGGGGCCCAGAAGGCCGGCGATGCGCCCGCACCCGAAGCGGTCGCGGTCGATCCCAAGCCCTTCATGAAGATTCTCCACTCCAGCTCGGGCCTGAACACCCTGATCACGCTCAAGATTGCGGGCGGCAACGAGGCCCGCGTCCTGGTGCGCAACGTGCAGCTGGATCCGATCTCGCAGCACCTGCTCCACGCCGACTTCTACCGCGTGAACATGGACCGCAAGATCACGGTCACCGTCCCGGTCACGCTGCGCGGCGAAGCCCGCGGCGTCAAGGTCGACGGCGGCATTCTCGACTTCGTGCACCGCGAGATCGAAGTCGAAGTGCTCCCGGCCGACATTCCGAACTCGATCGAGATCGACGTCACCGACCTGGGCGTCGGCGGCGCCATCCACGTCCGCGACGTGGCCGCCAACGCCGCCTGGACGCCGGTCACCGATGCCGACCTGATGCTGGTCCACGTCATCACCATCAAGGTCGCCGAAGAGACGCCTGCTGAAGGTGCCGCCGCAGCCCCGGCCGGTGGCGCCGCCGAACCGGAAGTCGCCAAGAAGGGCAAGACCGACAAGGACGGCGACGCCAAGGACGCCAAGGCTGGCGACAAGAAGGACGACAAGAAGAAGGACGACAAGAAGAAGTAACCGGGAGTCGGGAACCGGGAGTCGGGAGTCGCATGAAACTTATTGTCGGCCTCGGCAATCCTGGTCCCGAATACCGCGAGACCCGTCACAACGTGGGCTTTCTCGTCGCTGACGAGTTGGCCCGCCGCTGGCGGCTGTCGGAGGCGTGGCGCGAGAAGTTCGCGGCGCTGCACGTCAGGACCACGGTGGCGGACGAGGCGGTGATTGTCGCCAAGCCGCTGACCTTCATGAACCTCAGCGGGCAGGCGGTGGCCGGGCTCGCGGGGTTCTACAAGATCGACCCGGCCGACGTGCTGGTGGTGACCGACGACGTGGCGCTGCCACTGGGACGGTTGCGGGCGCGGCCTGAAGGCAGTGCCGGCGGGCACAACGGGTTGAAGTCGATCATCCAGCACCTGGGCACGCAGGCCTTTCCGCGGGTGCGGGTGGGGATAGGGCGCGGCGACGATGTCACTAAGGGACATCGCCGCGAATTGTCAGACCACGTGCTCGGCCGGTTCGAACCGGCCGAACACGACACAGTTTTGGCGGCCGTGCTGCGAGCCGCCGATGCCTCGGAGCGATTCTTGTCCGATGGTATCGAACGCGTGATGAGCGCGTTCAACGCAGCAGAGAAGCAAGACCCGGGACCTGCATAACGCAGCCTGGTTCTCCTTGCCACTACGGTGGCCTCGGAGGAAAGCGGATTCAAGGCTTTCCAAGGAGTCCACAAGGAGCAGTAATGAGTAACCGTACGTACGAGTTGATCTACGTCCTCAAGCCGGACGCGCCCGAAACGGAGGTCGCCGACCTGCACCAGCAGGTGGCCGACATCGTCGAACGCATGGGCGGCACCATCGACAAGAGCGAGAACGTCGCCCCCTGGGGCCGGCGCCGCCTCGCTTACGAGATCGGCCATCACAAAGAAGGCTTCTATGTCCTCGAAGTGATCACCGGCTCGGCCGAGTTGATGAAGGAAATCGACCGCCGCCTCAAGGTGACCGAGGGCCTGCTGCGCCACCTGATCGTCCGGGTCGACGAGTCGTCGATCAAGGCCGAGCGGATGCGCACCAAGCGCACCGAAGAGTCGCGCCGCCGCCGCGTGGCGCGTGGCCTGCCGCCCGATCGTCAGCCGGGTGAAGGTCCGCAGGGTGAAGATAACGACGATTCCGGCGACATGATGTTCGACGGCGGGGAGATGGAGGCTTAACATGGCATTCGGTGGACCCAAGCGAGGCGGCCCGGGCGGAGCCCGTGGCAAGGATGCCAAGGACGCCAAGGGTGGCGACAAGCGTCGTGGCGGCGGATTCTTCCGGCGCCGGAAAGTCTGCAAGTTCTGCGCGGACAAGATCGACGACATCAACTACAAGGACGTCAAGCTGCTGAGCGGCTTCGTTCCCGAGCGTGGCAAGGTGTTGCCGCGACGGATTTCCGGGACCTGTGCCAAGCACCAGCGCGGGCTGCGCGTGGCGATCGTGCGGGCGCGCCAGCTGGCGCTGCTCCCGTACGCAGCGGATTAAGGGAGAACAGGAACAATGGAAGTCATTCTCCGGGATCACGTGGATCACGTGGGCAAGCGCGGCGACGTCGTCAAAGTCGCCGATGGCTACGCCCGCAACTACCTGCTGCCGCGGAAGCTGGCCCTGCCGGCGACCGAGGCCAACAAGAACTGGATCGCGCGCGAGCGGAAGATTTCCGAAGCGCGTGAAGGCGAGGAACGCGGCCAGGCCGAGGCGCTGGCCGAGCGGCTGGTGGCCCTCGACCTGCAGATTGCCCGCAAGGTGGGCGACAACGACACGATGTACGGGTCGGTGACGAACGGCGACATCGCGGACCTGCTGAAGGAAAAGGGCTTCGACGTGGATCGCCGCAAGATCCTGCTGCCCGATCCGCTGCGCGCGCTGGGCGAATCGCTCGTCCCGGTCAAGCTGCACCGTGACGTCACGGCCCAGCTGAAGCTGACCATTACCAAGGAAGCGTAAGCGTTTTACGGCCATGGCCGAAATCGCGGCACCAGCACCGCAACGCACCCTGCCTCATAACCTCGAGGCAGAGCGTTCGGTGCTGGGCGCCATCCTGATCGACAACGACACTTACAACGTCGCGGCGGCCATGCTCGACAGCAAGGCATTCTTCCGTGATGCGCACCGGCGCATTTACGAGCGGATGTCCGACCTGTCGGAGCGCAGCCAGCCGATCGATCTGGTCACGCTCAAGGAAGAGCTCGAGCGGGCCGGCGAGCTGGACGAGGTGGGCGGTCCTGCCTACATCGCGTCGCTGGTCGACGGCGTGCCGCGCTCGACCAACGTCGAGTACTACGCGCAGATCGTCAAGGAAAAGGCCACGCTGCGCAGCCTGATCTTCTCGGCCAACAAGATTGTCTCGAACGCCTACGAGGCCGACCAGGAAGCCGACCTGATCCTGGACGAGGCCGAAAGCGCGATCTTCGCGGTGGCCGAGGACCGCATCAAGTCAGGCTTCGTGCACATGCGCGACCTGGTGCGCGAGAGCTTCCCCAAGATCGAGAAGCTGTTCGAGAATAAGACCTTCGTCACCGGCGTGCCGACCGGGTTCGAAGACATCGACCGCAAGACCCGCGGCCTGCAGGCGGGCGACCTGGTGATCGTTGCCGCCCGTCCGTCGATGGGCAAGACCAGCCTGGTGCTGAACATCTGCCAGTACGTGGCCACGCACGGCGGCGTCGCCGGTTTCTTCAGCCTCGAAATGTCGAAGGAATCGCTGTTCATGCGCATGCTCGCATCGGAGGCGAAGATCGACATGTACCGGCTGTTGAGCGGGCAGATCGGCCAGAAGGAATACGGTCTGATTACGCACGCGCTCGAAACGCTCAGCGAAGGCCAGCTGTTCGTGGACGACACCGCCGGCATCGGCGTGATGGAAATGCGCGCCAAGGCGCGCCGGCTCAAGGCCGAGCACGGCCTGAACCTGCTGGCGATCGACTACGTGCAGCTGATGACCGGCCGCGGCCGGTTCGAGAACCGCAACCTGGAACTGGCGTCGATTTCGCGCTCGCTCAAGGGCCTGGCCAAGGAACTGAGCGTGCCGATTATCGTGCTGTCGCAGCTGTCGCGCGCGCCCGAGGCGCGTTCCGACAAGCGCCCCATGCTGTCGGACCTGCGTGAGTCGGGCGCCCTCGAACAGGACGCCGACGTCGTGTGCATGATCTTCCGCGAAGAGATGTACAAGACCGACGACACGCCGGCCGATTCCGACGGCGTGGCCGAGATCATCAGCGCCAAGCAGCGCAACGGCCCGACCGGCACCGTCAAGCTCACCTTCCTGCGCGAGCAGACGCGATTCGCCAACTACTCGGGTCCGGGTTACGCCGTCAGCGACGACTAGTGGGGTCCGGCTAACCGCCTTCGCCAAGGCTACGGCGGGTCAAGAAGCCGGACACTACATCGATGTGGCGTCCGCTCCCACACGATGTGGCGTCCGCCTTTAGGCGGACCACGGCGGGCTATGTTGTAATCAACCGGTGACTCGGTGTACCGCCGCACGCGTCGACCTGCCCGCCCTCGATTCGAATTTCCGCGCCATTGGGTCGTACCTGCAGGACGAGGCCTCGCTCAACCGCGACGCGGGCCGCGGCCCGGCCCGTCCGCCCGGCATCATCGCCGTCGTCAAGGCCAATGCTTATGGGCACGGCGCGCGCCCGGTGGCCAAGGCGCTCGAGGCCGCCGGCGCCACGATGCTGGCCGTCGCCGACATCGAGGAAGGCGTCGACCTTCGGGCTGCCGGCATCCGCGCGCCCATCCTGGTGTTTGGCGCGCTCAGCGTCAGCGACGTCGATGGCGTGTTCGACTACGGCCTCACGCCGACCATCTCGAGCCCCGCGGCCGGGGCCGCGCTGCAGGCTGCCGCGGCGAAGCGGCGGACGAAGCTGCCGTATCACCTGAAGATCGACACCGGCATGAACCGCCTCGGGTTTCGGCACGACAACCTCAGGCGTACTCTTCCCGCGTTGCTCAACAGCCCGAACCTGACACTCGACGCCGTGCACACGCACTTTGGCAGTGCCGACGAGCCCGGCCACCAGCTGTTCGATGAACAACGGACGCGATTCGAGGCGGCCTGCCGCGTGCTCGACGAACTGGCCGCCGGCCCGCGCGTGCGGCACGCCGCCAACTCGGCGGCGCTGCTGCGCGATTCGCGCGTCTGGTACGACTTCGTCCGGCCCGGCTTGCTGCTGTTTGGTTTGGTGCCGCCACCCCTCGGTTCGAACCTGGCCCTCACGCCGGTGATGTCGCTTACCAGCCGCGTCGTCGCCGTGAAGGGCGTGCGGGTGGGGGAGACGGTCGGCTACGGCGGGCGCTTCACCGCCGACCGCCCCGTGACCTTAGCTGTCATTCCCGCCGGTTACGCTGATGGCCTGGATCGCCGCCTCGAGGGGCGGGGCGCGGTGCTGATCCGCGGCCGCCGCGCGCCGATCGTCGGCGCGGTCAGCATGGACATGCTGACGGCCGACGTCACCGACGTTGACGCGGTTGGCCCGGGCGATGAGGTCGTGTTCCTGGGCTCGCAGGGGGCCGCGCCGGAACAGACCATCGATGCCCGCGAGATGGCGGCGTGGATCGGGACGATCCCGTACGAAATCCTCTGCCGCCTCGGTGCCCGCGTCGAACGAAAGTACGCGTAGCCTGACCACGAAGAACACGAAGCAAGCAAACCAAGGACGCGAAGCTAATTGTTCTCGACCGGGACGATGAGAGAATGGCAGTGGGGTTGTTCGTGATCTTCGTGATTTTCTTCGTGATCTTCGTGGTCGCATTTCAAACCACATGAAACAAGCCAACAAACCCGTGTTCGTCTGCCAAGAGTGCGGCACGCAACAGCCGAAGTGGCAAGGCAAGTGCCACGACTGTGGCGCGTTCAACTCGTTTGTTGAGGAGCGCGTGTCTGAGCCCAGTGCCGGACCGGCCGAACATCGCTATTCCACGCCCGGCGTGACCTCGCGCGGGGCGAAGAAGTATGCCGACATCGCGGCCTCGGACGCGGATCGCATTTCCACCGGCATCAACGAGTTCGACCGCGTGCTGGGCGGCGGCATCGTGCCCGGTTCGCTGATCCTGCTGGGCGGCGAACCCGGCATTGGCAAGTCGACCTTGTTGCTGCAGGCGGCCGCCAACTTCGCCCACCACGTCGGTCCCGTGCTGTATGCCTCGGGCGAGGAATCCGAGCATCAGATCAAGTCGCGCGGCGACCGCCTGGGCGTCGGCGACGCGCCGCTCTACCTGCTGTCGGAAACCTGCATCGAGCGCATTCTCGAAGAGGTCGGCCGCGTGAAGCCGGCGCTGCTGGTCATCGACTCGGTGCAGACCGTGTTCTCCCTGAAGTTTCAGTCGGCGCCGGGCAGCATTGGCCAGGTCCGCGAGGCGGCGACCCAGTTCCTGTTCATGGCCAAGGGCCACAACATCCCAACCTTCCTGGTGGGCCACGTCACCAAGGACGGCAACATCGCCGGTCCCAAGGCGCTCGAACACGTCGTCGACACCGTGTTGTATTTCGAGGGCGAGCGGCACCACTCGCATCGCGTCGTGCGCGCGGTGAAGAACCGGTTTGGCGCCATCAGCGAACTGGGGGTCTTCGAGATGACCGGTACCGGCCTGCGCCCCGTGCCGAATCCCTCGGCCATGTTCCTGGCGGAACGTCCCACAGCGACGCCCGGCTCAGCCGTATTGTGCTGCCTCGAAGGATCGCGGCCGCTTCTGGTCGAAGTGCAGGCCCTCGTCAGCACCAGCAGTTACGGCACGTCCCGGCGCATGGCCGTGGGCATCGACCAGAACCGGCTCTCGTTGCTGCTGGCCGTGCTCGAGAAGCGCGCCGGCCTGCACCTGGTGTCGGACGATGTGTTCGTCAACATTGCCGGCGGGATGAGCATCGACGAACCGGCCGTGGACCTGGGTATTGTCGCGGCGGTCGGGTCGAGCCTGCGCAACCGCCCGGTGGCGACCGGAACCGCCGTCTTTGGCGAGGTCGGCCTGGGCGGGGAGATTCGCGGGGTCTCCCAAGCCAACCTGCGCATCCGCGAAGCTGAACAGATGGGCTTCACCCGCATCGTCCTGCCGGCCTCGAACATGGACGCCAGTGAAGAAGTGGGCAAGGCGGAACTCGTGGGTGTCCGGTCGGTCGGTGAGGCCCTCGACATGCTCCTCGCTTGACCTTTGCCCCCAGCGGTTCTAAGGTTGCCGGGTAACTCCCCGCGGTTTCGCGGGACTTTCATATGGCCTGGTTCATACTCGCTCGCCTGGCATTCATCGTGGCGGTGGCGGCGTCGGCATACATGCTGTCCCCGCTTGGCGCCGACGCGTGGCTCAATATCGCCTTCGGCGCCGCCCTGGCCCTGATCGCCGTGGGCTTCGAGTGGCTGCTGCGGCACACCGCGGTCACCAGCATGCTCGGCGCCTTTCTGGGCGGCGCCGTCGGCTTGCTGCTGGCCAAGGGCATCAGCGAGGCGCTGTTCTGGATTGACCACGGCAATCCGCAAGTCGCCTTCCTTCACAGCTTCATCTTGCTCGTGTTCCCCTACATCGGCGCCGTCATGGGCGGCCGGAAGGGGGAGTGGCTGGAGCCGGCCCGGCTGATCGCGCTGTTCCACGCCGCGGGTCCCGAACGGCACTACAAGATTCTCGATACTTCCGTGATCATCGATGGGCGCATTGCCGACTTGTGCGAAACCGGTTTCATCGACGGGGCCATGGTCGTTCCGCAGTTCGTGCTGAAAGAGTTGCAGCTGGTCGCCGACTCGTCCGACTCGATGAAACGCAACCGCGGCCGCCGCGGCCTCGACATCCTCCAGAAGATCCAGAAGATGGCGGGCGTGGAGGTCGTGATCTCCGACGTCGACTTCCCCGAGGTCAAGGAAGTGGACCTCAAGCTGATCGAACTGGCCCGGACGCTCTCGGGGAAGATCGTCACCAACGACTTCAACCTCAACAAGGTGGCCCAGCTGCGCGGCGTCGCCGTCCTCAACATCAACGAACTGGCCAACGCCCTGAAGCCGGTGGTGCTGCCGGGCGAGATCATGAAGGTGTTCATCCTCAAGGAAGGCAAGGAATACAACCAGGGGGTCGCCTACCTTGACGATGGCACGATGGTGGTCGTCGACAACGCGCGCAAGATGATCAGCAAGACCATCGATATTGCCGTCACCAGCGTGCTGCAGACGACGGCCGGCAAGATGATCTTTGGCCGCTATCTCGAGCCGGCCGGCACCCAGGCGCCGGCGCCGCGGCCGGCGGCGGCCACCGGTGCCTCGGCCGCGGTGGCTTCGCCCTCGCCGATCGTCGCGAAAGACCGATAGGCGCTTTGTCGTTTCACCTCGTACGAACCGTCCTGTTCCTGATCCCGGCCATCGCCGTCTACACCATCGTCCTCGGCCTGGCGTCGATCACCTCCAGCTTCTTCGACCGCCGCGGCCATTTCGCGCACGGCTGCGCGCGGGCGTGGTCGTGGCTGATCCTGGCGACGACCGGCGTCGCGGTGGACGTAAAGGGCCTCGAGCGCCTGGTGCCTGGCAAGACCTACGTGTTCGTGGCGAACCACCAGAGCATCTACGACATCCCGGTGTTGTTCTGGTCGATCCCGTTCCAGCTGCGGATCATCGCCAAGGAGTCGCTGGGCAACTTCCCGATGCTGGGGCCGCACCTGAAGCGAACCGGGCACATGCTCGTGGACCGCAGCCGCCCCGACAAGGCGGGCATCATCGGCTGGGCCAGCCGACTCACCGCGAACGGCCTGTCGCTGATCGTGTTTCCCGAAGGGACGCGCAGCCGCACCGGCATGATGGGCAAGTTCAAGGGCGGCAGCATCCTGCTGGCCCTGCAGGCGGGCCTGCCGCTCGCGCCGATTTCGGTGATCGGGAGCCGGCACGTGATGAAGAAGGGCGAGCTGACGACCCGGCCCGGGCAGGTCACGTTGCTCGTGCACGATCCGATCGAGACGCCAGCGAACCCCGAGCCGACGCCGGCCGAGATTCGCGCCCTGGCCGAGCAGGTGCGCGAGGTGATTCGCCCGGCCGTGGAAGCGGAGGCGTCGCGCACGCGGCCGGAGGCCGGTGGTGCGACGTCGCGCCGAAGCTCGGCCGATCCCGGAGCGAAGGCGGACATCGGTGGCTGAATTCACGCTCTCCACAGAACTTTTCTCGATCGTGAGGCCCGGGCTGCTGTGGTGGAGCGGTGCCACGGTCGTGTCGCACGAGCACCGGTTGGATGCGCTGTTGGCCGAGGCCGAGGCGCGCGTGCGGCTGTCGCCCCCGGCCGAGTCGGCGGCTGTGCGGACGATGTACAAGCGCGTGGGCCTCGATCCCACCAAGACGCGGCCGTCGAACGAGGCGCTGCTGCGCCGCGTCCGCAAGGGCGACACCATTCCTCGCATCAACTCGCTGGTCGACATCGTGAACTGGTGCTCGCTCGAGTTCCAGCTTCCGTACGGACTCTACGACCTGTCGAAGATCGCCGGAGCGGTGACGATGCGGCTGGGCGCGGCCGGAGAATCGTACGCGGGGATCCGCAAAGACGATGTGAACGTCGGTGGGCGAATCACGCTGGCCGATACCGCCGGCGCGTTTGGGAACCCGACCTCCGACTCTGCGCGGACGATGGTCACCACGGCCACCACCGAGGCACTTGTGGTCGTCTATGCGCCGGCAGAGCTACCGGCCACGCAGATCGCGCGCGTGCTTGACGCTACTGCCGCCCGCATGGCCGACATCGCCGGCGGCCACGAAACCGCGCGACTGGCGTTGTAGAACAGCCACAGATTACGCAGATTTCACAGATGCGAGTTCGCCGCGCCGGCCTTCGGCCAGCGCTTGGTGCGGCGAAGAACTCCCAGAAATGAGTCGAGTGTGAATTATGGACGACTCATTTCTGGGAGCTCTTCGCCGCACCCGCGACGCGGAGCGTCGCTCGGCGAACTGGTGTCTGACGAGTCGCGCCGCTGGTCAATCCGTGTCCAATCTGTGACCACTCTGTGACCAATCTGTGGCGGTATTTATCTGTGGCTGGCCGGCCCCAACTTGCGGTTGAAGAAGTCGGCCGAGGCCTTGTAGGCCCTCACCCAGTTCTGGTGTCGCAGGAAGTCGTGGACTTCGTCTGGAAAGACCAGCGGTTCGACCTCGACGTTGCGTTTGCGTAACGCGACGATCAAGTTGATTGACTCGATGAACGAGACGTTGCGGTCGTCATCGCCGTGGATCAGCAGCACTGGTGACTTCCAGCCATCGACGGTCGCCATGGGCGAGGACGCGAACGCCGTGCGCGAGAAGTCCGGGTCGTCCAGCACGTTGTATTCGGGAATGAACGTGCGGATGCCCTGGTTCCAGTCGTGCACGCCGTGGATGTCCACGCCCGCCGCGAACAGATCCGAGGCGCGCGACAGGCCCATAGCCGTGAGGTAGCCGCCGTACGAACCGCCCCACAGTCCGATGCGCGACGGGTCGACGTCGGCTCGGCCCTTCATGTAAAGGCCGGCGCCCATCACGTCGTTGAATTCAGCGCCGCCAGTCGCCCCGTAATTCAGCGCCTCGCGAAACTCGAGACCGTAGCCAATTCCGCTGCGGTAGTTCACCGACAGCACCACGTAGCCCTGGCTCGCCAGCCACTGATTCATCGCGTAGGCATTGCGGTAGTAGTAGTTGTAGTGCCAGGTGAGCAGCATCTGCCGCCGCGATCCGCCGTGGAAGAAGATCACCCCGGGCCGCTTCTCGCCGGCTTTCAGATCGCGCGGCACGAACAGCTGCGCGGGAATCGGCATGCCGTCGGTCGCGGTCACCGTGACCGCCTGTGGCTGCACCAGGGCGGCCGGGTCGAAGCCGGCCGGCAGCAGGTTCTCGAGCAGGTTGTGTGCCAGGCCATCGGGCTGGATCACCATCACGTGTGGCGGCATCTGCGCGTCGGCGTGCAGAGCCGCGACATGCCCGTCGCTCGTGATCACCGGCTGCCATTCGCTGCCGTTTGACTTCACCGCGTTACGCGCCGGGTTGGCCGAGCCGTCCACCGGCACGGTCCAGACATGCCGCCGGTCGATGTCGTCCTGGTTGGAGTTGTAGATCATCCGCGTCCGGTCGGGCGAGATGTTCACGTACTCGACCTCGAAGGCGCCGGGCGTCAGCAGCGTGGCCGCTCCGCCGGAAGGATCCCCGCTGCCAATCTTCCCGCCGGGGGCGGGAACAGAGTACAAATGCAGCCAGCCGTCCTTCTCCCACGGGAACACCAGCCGGTCGCCGGCGCCCCAATACAACTGGCTGTCCGACACCACGCCCTGGAACGCGCTGCCGTAGCCGGCATCGGCCTTCCAGGCCTGGCGGGCCTGCCCCGTCTTCACGTCGGCGACGCGAATCGACCACGGCTCGTCAACGGTCCGCCGTGGCGAGAACATGCGGGCCCGGGGCGCGGCGCCCTGCCGAATCCAGGCCAGGCGCGAGCCGTCGGGCGACCACGCCGGGCTGCCATCGCGATCGAGGGAGGGATCGAGGTAGCGCAGCTCGCGCGACGCCAGCGTGAACACGCCAATGTAACTGTGGGTGCCTCGGCCGCTCGAGAAGGCCAGCATCGAGCCGTCGGGCGACCACGCCAGCCCCGACGCGCTGCCGCGCGCGTTGACCAGTTGGGCCGGCTTGTCAGTGGCCAACGCGAGGTCGGCGCTCCAGATCTGTCCGCGGGAGACCCAGGCGACACGCTGGCCCCGGGGCGATGGAACGGGCCCGCTGCCGGCGCCCAGTCGGCGCGGCGTACCGCCAGCGGCGGGAACCGCGAACACCGCTTGCTCGGTGCCGTCCTGCAACTGCGCGGGATTGGGCGACTCGCCCTGGCGATTGGCGCCGTCGCCGCGCACGAAGACGAGGGTGCCGCCATCGCTCGTCCAGCCAAGGTCGGTGATCCAGAGACCGTCGTCGCCCGTGTAGGTGGTGACCGCGCGCCACTGGTGATCGGTGCGTCCGGCCATCGGTCCGGTGCCTGGTGACGGGTCGGCGACCAGCACGTTGTGCACGCCGGTGTTGCTCGACACCCACGCGATCCGCCCGCCAGTGGGTGCGGCCACCAGGTCGGTGGGGAACGGCGTTGCCATCAGCGTCTCGATCGAGAGGGACGGAGCCTGCTGCGCCGCTGGAACCGTGCCGAGTGCGGCGATCAGAGCAAGGCCCGCGAGCAATTGCGTTGAACGTGTCATGTCAGTCACTCCGCTTCCAATTCTTGACTCCACAGCCGCTCGTTCTTCAAGTTCCAGATTGCCGCCGTCATCCGCTTCGTACGCGGATCGATGGTCAGCGTCCCGAAGAACTGCAGGCCTTCACTGGGCGGCCGATTCGGCTTCAAGTTGGCGGGGACGCTGTTGAAGACCTGCGTGCACCCAAACGTGGGGTCGGCGACGCTCGACCCAAACGTGCCGGCGTGCAGCGGCCCGCCAACGAACTCCCAGAACGGCGTGAAGTCCTTGAACACGGCCACCTTGGGGTCGTAGAAGTGCGCCGCGGCATAGTGGACGTCGGCGGTGACCCACACCACGTTGTGCACGCGTTCGCGCTTGATGAACGACAGCACGTCGGCCAGCTCGTGCTCGCGGCCAAGCGGCGCTCCCGGGCCGTTCGCCCACCCTTCCCACGCCGGCACGCCGTCCTTCTGGCCATCGCCGATCAGCAGGCCGAGCGGCATGTCACTGGCGATGATCTTCCACGTGGCGGTCGACGCGGCGAGGTTCTGCTTGAGCCATGCCACCTGCGCCGGGCCCATCATGCGTGTCGCCCGGCTGGGCGTCTCTTCTCGGTTCGCACCATTGGCGGCGCGGTAACTCCGCTGGTCGAGCACGAACACTTCGGCGACGGGCCCATATCGATAGGCACGGTAGACACGCTCCGCTTCGTCCGGGTGCGACCGGATCGGCAGGTACTCGAACATCGCGCGCTTGGCGCGGGCCGCGAGCAGTCCGATGCTGCGCTCGGTGTAGCCCGGCCGAATCGACAGGTCCGTGCCGGGGCTCCAGTTGTTGATCACCTCGTGATCGTCCCACTGCACGACCATGGGCACCTGGCTGTTGAACGCGCGGGCATGCGGGTCGAGCAGGTTGTAGGCGAAGTTGCCGCGGAACTCGTCCAAGGTTTCGGCGACCTTGCTCTTGGCCGGCGTCACCAGGTTCTTCCAGGTGGAGCCATCATCGAGCGTCACTTCGGCCGCGAGCGGACCGTCGGCATAAATCATGTCGCCGGAGTGGATGAACAGGTCCGGGTGGTGCCGCGCCATGGTTTCGTACAGGCGCATGCCGCCGAAGTCGGAACTGAGCCCCCAGCCCTGGCCGACGACGTCGCCGGACCAGCAGAAGGTGAGTGGGCGAGCGGCCGTGGGGGCGGCGCGGAATTGGCCGGTGACCGGAGCACTGCGCAGGCCCGGCCGCGCGAGGTCGTCGAACCAGACGCGATAGAACACGGGCTCGCCGGCGGTGAGCCCGCCGAGATCGAGCTTGGCCGTGAACTGGCTGTTCTCCAGCGCGACCGGCCCCTCGATGAGTCTCGGAGACGTGAAGCGCTCGTCACGGGACAGCTCCAGCATCATCCGCGCCGGGCGATCGGCGGCGCTCCACATCATGGCGCGGGTCGCCGTGACATCGCCGACCTGCACGCCGCCCGGCATGGCCGGCGCGGCCGACTCCTGCAGCACGCGGCTCATCACCGCTGGGGCGGCGAACAAGCCGGCGGTGGTGGACTGCAGAAACGCGCGCCGGTTCATGCCCATGATCCTGCGACTGAGTGCCTAATCCTCAGGCCCGCCCGGCAGCAGTGGCTCGAGCTCGAGCGTCTGCGCGCCGTTCTCGGTGCACACCGCGTAATTGGTTTCGCCGGCGTGATACATCGCCACCCCGGCATACTCGCCGCGCTTGTTCAGCGCGAAGAAGCGGATGTTGAAGTTGGGGTTGCCCTTCGCGTTGAGCAGCCGCGCCTCGACGGTATTGGCGCGGATGCGCCTGAGCGCCTCCATCCCCGCGTCCTTCGGCGACAGGCCGCGGCGCATGCCCTCGACGACCAGGAACGACGACAGGTTGTAGAGGTTGGCTTCGCCGCGACCGGTGGATCCGGCGGCGCCGACCTCGTTGTCCACGTAGAGCCCCGCACCCAGGATGGGGGAGTCGCCGATGCGCCCAGGAATCTTCCACGCCAGGCCGCTGGTGGTGGTCACGCCGCAGAGGTCGCCGGTGGGGCCGATGGCGTCGCAGTTGATGGTGCCCCAGAAGCTGCCTTCGCGGATGAGACCGTCGCGAACCATCGAGCGTCCGGCCGCGAGGCCGCGCGCGGCCAACTCGCCCGGGTCCTTCTCATGCCGCGGCTTGGGCTTGCGCCCGTCGCCGTTTGGATCGAGCCAGCGTTCGGGATCGAGGCGGCGTTTCCACTCACGCCACAGCTGGCGCGAATTGTCGGTGTTGAGGTCGTCTTCGATGGTGAACCCCATCGCGCGCGCGAACTGCTGAGCGCCGTCACCGGCGAGCAAGTGATGGTCGGTGTGATCCATCACGGCCTGGGCCACGAGCGACGGCGTGCGGACGCCCTCGATGCCGGCCACCGCACCGGCGCGTTTCCTGGGGCCGTGCATGCACGACGCATCCAGTTGAATGACGCCGTCGGCGTTGGGCAACGATCCGTAGCCGATGCCGGTCTCGAGCGGATCCAGTTCGGGGATGTTGACGCCGGCGATGAGCGCGTCAAGGACGTCCTTGCCCTCGGTGATCAGCCGGAAGGCGCGCTGCACGGCGTTCTCGGCGCCGCCGTTCTTGAACTCCCATCCCGAGAAATCGGAGATGACGACGGGGCGCACCGTGCGCTGGATGAGCAGTTCCGCCGACAGCGGCGAGGCCGCGGCCAGGGTGGCGGAAGCGGTCTTCACGAAATCGCGTCTGGTAATCATGGTGTGGCTCCACGCCGCATTCGGCGGCGGGCCCCATGCTACCTCAGCGCCGCGATCGTGACAGCAGGGCGCGTGCCCGGCGCCTTGCGGTCGCCCTGACGGTGACCGGCACCGCCTTCGCCCCAGCCGCCCGGCAGGCGCGGACGAGGCGGCGCAAGCCCTGCAGCTTTCTGCGGCACGATTCGCACCCTTGTAAGTGCGCTTCGCAACGCCGGCATTCGGCCGTCGAGAACTCGCCGTCCAGGTACTGCGACCAATGCAGCGGCGTGACCCGGCAGTGTGCCGTCGCCGCCGGCGTCTTCGCCTTGCTCATGCCAGCGCCTTGCGCAGGAGCGTCCGTGCCCGGTGCAGCCGTTGTTTCACGTTGTCTTCGGAAATGCCCACCACCTCGGCCACCTCGCGCGTGGACAGGCCTTCGACGTCTCGCAGGAACGCCACCAGCCGGTAGGGCCTGGGCAACGAGCGGAACGCCTCGCGAAAGCGATGCCGCTGCTCGCCGGCGGCCGTCTGCTCTTCGGGGTTCGGCGCCGCCGACGCCACCTGCTCCGCGCGATCCTCGTCGAGCGAGGCCAGGTGCAACGGCTCGTGCGCGGCGGTGCGGCGCGACATCAGGCACGAGTTTTTCACGGTGCGATAGAGCCACGTTCGAAAGGCGTCGGGTTGGCGGATGCGGCGGGCGCTCTTGTAAGTCTGGAGCAGCGCGTCTTGCATGGCGTCTTCGGCGTCGGCGGCGTTACCGCAGACGAGCAGGCTGAACCGGTACGCCAGGGCCTGGACGTCGGTCAGCAGCTCTTCCATGGCCGGACCATTGCCGTCGCGGCCGATTTCGGCCAGCAAGGCGGCATAACGGGCGCGGTCGGCCTGATGGGGGTCTGACAGTGATTGCGCCATCTCGTGTGCTGTCAACATGATAGCCCGAGCTGTCACCTTTCCGCGGAACCCTGCATCTCTGTGGGCGATGCGATTCACCCTTTCCCTCTCCCTGGCCGCCAGTCTGCTGGCGGCCGCTACCGTGTCAGCCCAGAGCGTGCTGACCTTGGACGAAGCCACGGCCCAGGCCATCGGCGGCAACCGCGCGCTTGAGGCGACCCGCTCGAGCGCCCGAGAGTCCGCCGCGCGCGAAGACGAGGCCAGGTCCGGCTTCTTCCCCCGTCTCTCGTTAATCGAGTCATGGCAGCGCGGCAACAACCCGGTGTTCGTCTTCAGCTCGCTGCTGTCGGCACGCCAGTTCGGCGCCCAGAACTTCGCCATCGACGCCCTGAACCATCCCGAAGCGACGGGCTTCTTCCACGGCGCCGTGGCGGTCGACCAGGTGCTTTTCGACGGTGGCCGCACGGGCGGTGGCGTCGACCTGGCGGCGCACGCACGCAAGTTCGCTGAGGCCGGTCGCGACGAGCAGGCGCTGGGGCTCACGGTGGATGTGGCCCGCGCCTACGGCCGTGTGCTGCGCGGTGACGCCGAGGCCAAGGCCGCTGCCGCCGCGGTCACCGCGGCGCAAGAAGACGTGACCCGTGCCGAGCGCCGGCGTGATGCCGGTACCGTCACGGAGGCCGACGTGCTCTCGATCACCGTGCACCTTGCCGCCATGCGCCAACGCGCGATCCATGCGGCCGGCGAGGCGGCCATCGCGCGCGCCGAACTGAACCGGCTCCGCGGCGTGGCTATAGATGCTGATTTTGCGGTGCAGGAACCGGCGCCACCGGCGCCGGCGGCACTGCCCGCGTGGCCCGCGCTCGTCGCCGAAGCCGAGGCCGGACGGCCCGAGTTGCAACGCGGAGCCGCCGCAGTGGGCATGGCTGAAGCCGGCCGCCGCCAGGCCAAGTCCGCCTGGTGGCCGCAAGTCGCGGCGCAGGCCGCTTACCAGTTCGACGGGATCTCGTTCGCCGATCGCGCCTCGGCGTGGACGATCGGCGGCGAAGTGCGCTGGTCGCTGGCGACCGGCGGCGCCGCGCAGGCATCGGTGCGCGCGGCCACCGAAGCCGAGCAGCGCGCCCGGCTCGCACACGAAGACGCGCGGGCCGCCGTGCAGGTGGACCTGCGCGCCGCGCTCAGCCGGCTGGCGTCGGCGACCGCGCGCGAAGACGTGGCCAGGGCCACCGTCGCCCAGGCCCGGGAAAGCCAGCGCATTGTCCGCAACCGGTATGACGCGGGCATGACCGGCGTGTCCGACGTCCTGGGCGCGGCCACCGCCGTTCTCGAGGCCGAGACCTCGCGGTTGTCGGCGCTGGTCGATCGCATCGAAGCACACGCGGCGCTCAATCGGGCGCTCGGAAGGAGACCGTAACGTGAGGGGCATCGTGAAAGCAGCGGCATTGGTGATGATGGGCGCGGGCGTCGTGACGCTCGCCGCATGTGGGGCGCCCGCCGAGAAACCCGCGGAGCAGCCGCCGGCCTCGGTCGCCGCGTCGCTCGGCCGTGTCGAGGCCGTGGACTGGCCCTCGACCTACGAGGCCGGCGGCGTCGTCCGCGCCCGGCAGGTCGCGGTGGTCTCGAGTCGCGTGGTCGCTCCCGTGGTCGAGGTGCGCGTGAAGGCCGGCGACCGCGTGACCCGTGGCCAGGTGCTGATCCGGCTCGACGCCCGCGAAGTGGGTGCGCAGGCCACGCGGGCGTCGGCCTCGGCCAGCGGCATGCGCCTGTCGATCGAGGCCGCGCAGGCCGAGCGCCGCTCAGCCGAATCGGCTCTGGTGCTGGCCCGGGCCACGCACCACCGCGTGAAGGGCCTCGTCGAGACGAAATCGGCGACCGCGCAGGAACTGGATCAGGCCGTGGCGGTCCTGGCCGGCGCCGAAGCGCGCCTCGCCGGCGCGACCGCGCGCGCGGCTGAAGCCGAAGCCGGCCTGGCCGCCGCCAGGGCCGGCGAAGAAGTGGCGTCGGTAACCGCGTCCTATGCGGTGCTGACGGCGCCCTTCGACGGCCTCGTGTCGAACCGGCAGGTGGATCCCGGCAGCATGGCCGCCCCGGGCATGCCCCTGTTAACCATCGAGGACACCTCGGCCTACCGGCTTGAAGTGCGCGTTGATGAATCGCGCGCTCACCTGGTGCCGCCGGGCACTGCCGCTGAAGTGCGGATCGACCGCGGTACCGCCGGGGAGGATGGCTGGGCGCCGGCCAACGTCGTTGAAGTCGCGAGCGTCGATCCGGCCCTTCACAGCTTCGTGGTGAAGCTCGACCTGCCCCAGTCGGCGGGCCTCCGGTCCGGCGTCTTCGGGCGCGCGCGGGTCATGGGCCCCTCCGAACGCGTGCTGGCCGTGCCGGCCACAGCGGTGGTGCGGCGCGGGCAACTGACGCTGGCGTTTGTCGTCGATACCGACGGCGCCGCGCGCCTGCGAATGCTGTCGCCGGGCCGCGAGAGCCAGGGCCGCATCGAGGTGCTCGCCGGCCTGAAAGAAGGCGACCGCGTCGTGCTGACGCCGACCGACGCGATCGCTGACGGCACGCCGATCACCGGCGCCGCGGGAGCACGTCAATGAGCGCGCCGCGCGGGATGGCCGGCAAGCTGGCGGCCGCATTCATCCACTCTAAGCTGACGCCGCTGCTGATCGTGGCGTCCCTGTTGCTGGGCGTGTTCGCCACCGTGGCGCTGCCTCGTGAAGAAGAGCCGCAGATCATCGTGCCGATGATCGACGTATTCGTGGACCTGCCCGGCGCGTCGCCCGCGGAAGTGGAGCAGCGCGTGACGCGGCCGCTCGAAAAACTTCTGTGGGAAGTGCCCGGGCTCGAATACCTCTATTCCACCTCCAGTCCCGGCCGCGCGATGCTCGTCGCCCGCTTCCTGGTTGGCGAAGACGAAGACCGCGCGCTGGTGCGGCTCAACCAGAAGCTGGCCACCAGCCCCGAACTCGTGCCGGACGGCGCCTCGGCGCCGATGGTGCGCGCGCGTTCGATTGACGATGTGCCGGTCATGGCGCTGACGCTGTGGGGCGAGGGCTACGACGACCAGCAGTTGCGGCGGCTGGCGGCGCAACTGCAGGAATCGGTCAAGGAAGTTCCCGACGTGTCGGAGGTCACCATCATTGGCGGCCGGCCACGGCAGGTGAGCGTCGATCTGGATCCGTCGGCGCTGTCGGCGCGCGGGCTCGACCCGCTGCAGGTGCAGCAGTCGCTGGTGCGGGCCACGGCCCGCGGCGTTACGGCCGACCTGGTGTCGGGCAACCGCAGTACCCGCGTCGAAGCCGGTGGCTACGCGACGACCGCTGGTGAACTCGCCGCCCTCGTGGTGGGCTCGGCGGGCGGACCGGTGCGCCTGCGCGATGTCGCCACCGTGACGGATGAAGCCGGCGAACCCACCGACTACGTTTATTACCACCCCAAACGCGGCCAGGCCTTTCCCGCGGTGACGCTGTCGATTGCCAAGCGGCGTGGCGTGAACGCCATTGAACTGACCCGCGCCATCGACCGCAAGGTCGAGACGCTGCGCGGCTACATCCTCCCGCAGGACCTGCAGGTCACGGTGACGCGCAACTACGGCGAGACTGCCGAGCACAAGTCGAACGAACTGTTGTGGCACATGCTGATCGCCGTGATCTCGGTGTCGGCGCTGATCTGGTTCGCGCTGGGCCGCCGCGAGTCGCTGGTCGTGCTGACCGCCATTCCGGTGACGCTCGCCCTGACGCTGTTCGTGTTCTATCTCTATGGCTACACGCTCAACCGCATCACGCTGTTCGCACTGATCTTCTCGATCGGCATCCTGGTGGACGATGCCATTGTGGTGGTGGAGAACATCGTGCGGCACATGCGCCTGTCGGGCGGCAGCCGCTCGATCGAGGACGTCGCCATCCGCGCAGTCGATGAAGTGGGCAACCCCACCATCCTGGCCACGCTGACCGTGGTGGCGGCGATCCTGCCGATGGCCTTCGTCGGCGGGCTGATGGGTCCGTACATGCGGCCGATTCCGGTCGGTGCCACGGCCGCCATGCTGTTCTCCTTGGTGGTGGCCTTCATCGTCACGCCGTGGGCCGCGGTGCGCCTGCTCAAGCAGCCCACCGGGCATCACCACGAAGTCGACGACCGGCTCACCGCGCTCTATCGCCGCGTGATGGCGTCGCTCATCACCAATCCGACCAGCCGGTGGGGGTTCCTCGGTGGCGTGGCCGCGCTCCTCGTGGGCGCGATGGTGCTGGTGCCGGCGAAGCTGGTGACCGTGAAGATGCTGCCGTTCGACAACAAGAACGAGTTGCAGGTGGTGGTGCGGATGCCCGACGATACCCCGCTCGAGACGACCGCGCGCGTGTCGTCGCTGCTGGCTGACGAGTTGCTGCGCGACCGCGACGTCGTCAGTGTGCAGAGCTACACCGGCACGGCATCGCCGTATACCTTCAACGGACTGGTCCGTCACTACTTCCTGCGGCGTGAGCCGCACATGGCCGACCTCCAGTTGATGCTCACCGCGAAGGACGAGCGCAGCGACCAGAGCCACGCCGTCGCCGGCCGGTTGCGCACGCAACTGCAGCCGTTGGCGAAGACGCTGGGCGCCGAGGTGCAGGTGGTGGAGATCCCGCCAGGACCGCCGGTGCTGCAGACGCTCGTGGCCGAGGTGTACGGACCCGACCCCGACAAGCGGCTGGCCCTGGCCAAGCAGGTGCGCGACGTGTTCACTGGCACGGCCGGTGTCGTCGACGTGGACTGGTACGTGGAGTCACCACGGCCGAAGACCCGGCTCGCAGTCGACAGTGAGAAAGCGGCCGCGGCCGGGGTGTCAGCGGCCGAGGTGATGGCGGCGGTGCGAATGGCCGGCGCCGGGTCGCCGGCCGGATTGCTGCACGACCCCGCCTCGCGAGAGCCGGTGCCGGTGGTGATGCGGTTGCCGCGCGCATCGCGCGGTTCGGGCGCGGCGGTGTCGGCGCTGCGGCTGGGCGGCGGCGTGTCGGTGGGGGAACTGGTCGAGACCAGCACCGGCGTCGAAGACATCAGCATTTATCACAAGAACCTGCTGCCGGTGACGTACGTTACCGGCGACGTGGCGGGCGCGGTGGAGAGCCCGGTCTACGCCATCCTCGACATGAACCGCGCGCTCGAGGCATTGCAGTTGCCCGAGGGCTACGGCTTCGAGATCTTCAACACCCGGCAGCCGTCCGACAGTTCGAAGTACGCCATGAAGTGGGATGGTGAGTGGCACATCACCTACGAGGTGTTCCGCGACCTGGGCATCGCCTTCGCGGCCGTGCTGGTGCTGATCTACATCCTGGTGGTCGGCTGGTTCCAGTCGTTCATCACGCCGGTCACCATCATGCTGGCGATTCCGTTCTCGCTGGCCGGCATCCTGCCGGCGCACGCGGCGATGGACGCCTTCTTCAGCGCCACCTCGATGATCGGCTTCATCGCCGGCGCCGGCATCGTCGTCCGCAACTCGATCATCCTGGTGGACTTCATCGAACTGCGCGTGGCCGAGGGCATGCCGCTCGAAGAGGCCGTGGTCGACGCCGGCGCGGTGCGCTTCCGTCCCATGGCCCTGACCGCCGCCGCCGTCATTGTCGGCTCGGCGGTGATGCTTTCCGACCCGATCTTCCAGGGCCTGGCGATCGCGCTGATGGCCGGTGAAGTGGCCTCGTTGCTACTGTCCCGCATGACGGTGCCGATCACCTATTACTTGACGCACCGCAAGCCCGCGGTGACGGCGCCCGTGTTGGTAGAACCCGCCGCGGAAGGCGCCTGAGGACGACATGACGATACTGCCCAAGAAGATCCTGGTGGCCGTGGACTTTGGCGACGCGTCAGCCCGCGCGGTGGCGATTGGCGGCGAACTCGCCGCGCGCACCGGCGCCGCGCTGTGGCTGATGCACGCCGAGTCGCTCGATGTGCCGCCGTACTTCACGCCCGCTCAGTTGCAGGCACTCGAAGGCGAGGAGCGGGCCAACCGGAAGCGAGCCGGCGAGTTCCTGCTGAAGTTCGGCAAGCGCCAGACGACCCAGGCGTTCACGACCATCGTCGAGAGCCGGACCGCGGTCGATGCCATCCTGCACGCGGCAAGAGACGCGGACCTGATCGTGATGGGGACCCATGGCCGGCGGGGGCCGTCACGATGGTGGCTGGGGTCGGTGGCCGAGCGCGTGCTGCGGGAGACGCCAATACCGCTGCTGGTGGTGCACGCCAGTGAGGCGGCGGACCGACCGCAGGAGTTGTTTGCCCGCGGCTTGCTGCTGGTCGATGCTCACACCCCGGCCGAGCGCACCCGGCAACTCGCCGGCGAGATTGCCGCGCGGGTCGGCGGCACCGTGACCGAAGTGGCTGGCGAAGATGCGCCGGCCGCCCGGGCCCGGGTCAATGCCACGTGGGCGGCCATCCCGGTGCCCGTCCCCAGGACCGCGAACTGGCGATCGCATGTTGGCGAGCCGTTGTTACAGAATTGCGCGATTCCCGTGCTGTTCATTCCCGAGGCCGGCGGAGGGCCTGTCCGATGACCGTAGAACCGATGTTGCGATTGATCGCCGGCGCCTTCGTGATGGCCAGTGTGCTGTTGGGGATGTATGTGCATCCCGGCTTCCTGTGGTTCACGGCGTTTATCGGGCTCAACCTGTTCCAGTCAGCGTTTACCCGCTGGTGCCCGATGATGGCCTTCCTGCGCATGGCCGGCGTCAAGGGCTGAAGCGCGGGCCGGCGGGCCCGCAACGGCCGGAGTACAATCGGCAGCTTCATGCACGTAGCCGCCATCATTGCCGCCGGGGGCCGGGGCGTCCGGCTCGGCGCCGATCGCCCCAAGCAGTTTCTTGAACTCGGCGGACGTTCCATTCTCGACTTGAGCATCGACGCCCTGGTGGCGAACGATCGCATTCACGAGATCGTGGTGGCGGTGCCGCCGGATCACCTGGCGAGCGCGGCCGCCGCCTGGGCGGGCGGCGCCGGCAAGCCGCTGACATTCGTGGCGGGCGGGGCGCGCCGGCAAGACTCGGTGAGCCAGGCGTTTGCGAAGACCGCGGCCACGGCCGACATCATCCTGATCCACGACGCGGCGCGTCCTTTCGTGACGGCCGCCGTGATCGACCGCGCGATCGATGCGGCCATCGCCCATGGCGCGGCGATTGCGGCCATCCCGGTGCGCGACACGGTCAAGCAGGCTGGGCCCGGCATGGCCGACGGCTCGCGGCCGATCACCGCGACGGTGCCGCGCGAGTCGGTGTTCCTCGCCCAAACGCCGCAAACCTTTCGCCGTGACGTGCTGGCCCGCGCGCTGGCCGCCGGCAGCGAGACTGACGTGACCGACGAGGCCATGCTCGTCGAGCGCCTCGGCCTGCCGGTTCACATCGTTGAGGGCGATCCAGGAAACATGAAGATCACGACGCCAGAAGATCTAGCGACGGCTAAAGCCGTCGCTCTCCAGGCGGGCCGACGTTCGGAGGGCGATGGCTTTAGCCGTCGCCTTATCCGCATCGGCAACGGCTACGATCTGCACCGGCTGGTCGCGGGCCGGCCGCTGATCCTGGCCGGCGTGACCATTCCGTACGAACTCGGCTTGGACGGCCACTCCGACGCCGACATCGTCTGTCACGCCGTGACCGACGCGGTGCTCGGCGCGGCAGCCGCGGGCGACATTGGCCGGCTGTTTCCGGATACTGATCCGAAGTGGAAGGGCGCCGACAGCATCGCCTTGCTGCGCGGTGCGCTCGCACACGTGCATGCCGCCGGCTATCGCGTTTCGAACGTGGATGTGACGGTGATTGCGCAGAAGCCGAAGCTGCTGCCGTTCTTGCAGGCGATGCGGGAGAACCTGGCCGCCGCGCTACAGGTGGAGGTGGCCGCGGTCAGCGTAAAAGGGAAGACCAATGAAGGGGTCGATAGCATGGGCCGCGGCGAAGCGATGGCGTGCCATGCGATTGCGCTCCTGACTGGCGCTTAGAGCGCAGCAAGGTGCCAGGGTACCAAGGTGCTAACGGTGCCAAGGTGCTCGCACTTTGGCACCCTGGCACCCTGGCACTTTGGCACTTAGCTCCCCGGCGTCATGATGTGCGCCGCGGTCGTGCCCGCGGCCATGATCCACGCGCCGCCCATCTTGTTGTTGTCCGGAAGGCCCAGCGATGCTGCCGTGGCGCCCGGCACCGCGATCGTGACGTGCAAGCGGGTGGCGGTCGCATCCTTGCCCTGCCGCGTGAAGAACACCGAGCCGAATTCCGGCTTCACCCGCGTGCCGGCCTTTTCGAGCTCGGTCAAGGCCGCTTCTCGGGCCGCGCGATCGGCGATCTTCGCTTCGTAGATCTTGTTTTGCTTGACGCGTTCGAGATTGCCAACGCTCGTGCACTGCGACGAGACCGGCTGTTCGCCGGCGTCGCCGGACTGGTCGTAGCACATCAGCCGGTTGGTGCCGGGACGGAGCGTGTCGTACGAGCCGTCCGCCTTCCACTTGATGACCATCGCGCCGTCGCGCATGTTGGCCGGGGCGGCGGCGAGCGCCGCGTCGTGCGGGCCGGGGGTCGCGGCGGCCGTCGGGGCCTGCGCGAAAGTGGGGCTGGCCAGCGCCAGCAGGCCGGCTGCCATCAGGATTGTTCGTTTCATGCGTAACCTCCAGGTCACAAACTTCCGAAGGCGCCGAATCGCGCCCCAAGGAGGATACGCCAACGGCCTCGATTCAAGCTGATAAGATCGGCCGCACCTCATGAGAGTCCGTTTTGCCCCGTCGCCCACCGGCCACCTGCACGTTGGCAATGCCCGCACCGCGCTCTTCAACTGGTTATTGGCCCGCGGGCAGGGCGGCACGTTCATCCTGCGGATTGAGGATACCGACCTCGAGCGTTCGACGAAGGAATCGGAGCAGGCCATCCTGGCCGATCTGCGGTGGATGGGCCTGCAGTGGGACGAAGGCGTGGAGGCCGGCGGCGACTACGGCCCCTATCGGCAGACCGAGCGCATGCAGACCTATGCCGATCATGCAGCTCGACTGTTGGCCGAGGGGAAGGGCTACTACTGCTTCTGCTCCGCGGAGACGCTCGACGCGCAGCGCAAGGCGCAATTGGCCGCGTCGCTGCCGCCGAAGTACGCCGGCACCTGCCGCGATCTGCCGCGTCCCGACGCCGAGGCGCGCCGTGCCAATGGCGAGGCGGCCGTCATCCGCTTGCGCGTGCCCGAAGGGCGCGAGGTCACGTTCAACGACGTGGTGCGCGGTCCGGTCACGTTTCACACCGACGTGATCGGCGATCCGGTGCTGGTGCGCTCCGATGGCATCCCGGCATACAACTACGCCGTTGTCATAGACGAT
Source organism: Acidobacteriota bacterium (assembly GCA_030697165.1). Classification (NCBI taxonomy): domain Bacteria; kingdom Pseudomonadati; phylum Acidobacteriota; species Acidobacteriota bacterium. Next base: position 16,795 of record JAUYQQ010000005.1, on the reverse strand, counting down.
GAGTTGATGAAGGTGACGCATGTGATTCGCGGCGAGGATCACATTTCGAATACGCCGCGGCAGATCCTGCTCTACGAGGCGTTCGGCTACACCCCGCCGGCGTTTGCGCACCTGTCGCTGGTCATGGGGCCGGACCACGCGCCGCTGTCGAAGCGGCACGGCGCCACCTCGGTGCGCGAGTTCCGCGAGAAGGGCTACCTGCCGGAAGCGCTGGTGAACTACCTGGCGCTGATCGGCTGGTCGCCAGGGCAGAACGAAGAGTTGTTGCCGGCCGACGAGCTGGCGCGCCGCTTTCGCCTGGAGAGCGTGGCGCACAGCGCCGGCGTGTTCGACGAGGACAAGCTGGCGTGGGCGAATCGTCACTACCTGAAGCTGTGCCCGGCGGGCCGCCTGGCGGACCTGGCCGAGCCTCACTTGCGCGCGCGCGGACAGATCGTCGGTCCCGTGTCGGCTGAAGGCCGCGCGTGGCTTGAAAGCGTGTTGCCCGCGATGGCGACGTCGGTGGATCGGTTGCCGCAGCTCGCCGATCGGCTCGAGAGTGTGTTCCTCGAGGCCGCGGCGCCGCTCGAGAACGAAGCTGGGCTGCCGGAAGTCGCCGCGGCATTGGCGGCGGAACTGTCGAGTGGCTTGCGGCTGGTGGACAAAGAGACGTTCCGCGCCATGGCTGGTCGTGTGAAGGACCGCACCGGCCTCAAGGGCAAAGGGCTGTTCCACCCGATTCGCGCGATCCTGACTGGCGCCGCCGAAGGCCCCGAACTCGATCTGATCGTCCCGGCCATCGATCGGGCTGCCGACCTGCGCAACTCGGGACTGGCGCCCGTGGCGAGTTGCCAGGAGCGGGCCGCGTTCGCGGCGAGGATGTTGGCGTGAGGAGAATTACCATGGACCACGATCACTCGAACACTCAAGTTAGTCGCCGTGACGTCCTGCAGATTCTGACGGCCCTGGGATTCTCCGGTGTCGTGGCTGCGGACCTGGCGGCGCAGGCCACGCCGCAGGTGACCGGCGCGGCGCTTCGCAGCGCGGCGTCGTTGCTGTCGGGAAGCTTCGATGAGCAGCGTCTCGAGGTGAGCCGCATCGCGGTCCAGCGCAATCTCGATCAGACCCAGGCCGTTCGTGACCTGGCGATTCCAGACGCGGTCGAGCCGGGTCTGGTGTTCCTGGTGAGGCGCTAGTCATGGCACTCGACGCGGCCGTCCTGTTTCAATCCGCGGCGGAGCAAGCCGCGCTGATCAAGGCGAAGAAGATCTCGCCGGTGGAACTGACCAACGCGTATCTCGCGCGGATTGAGGCGCTCAATCCGAAACTGAATGCGTTCATCACGGTGACGCCCGAGCAGGCGCGCGCGGCCGCCGCCGCCGCCGAACAGGAGATCGTGCGCGGACGCTACCGCGGCCCGTTGCACGGCATTCCCTACGCGCCCAAGGACATCCTGGCCACCAAGGGCATTCGCACCACGAACGGTTCCAAGGTCACCGCGACGCAGGTGACGGATTTCGAGTCCACGATCACCGCCCGGTTGGCCTCCGCCGGCGCGATCCTGGTCGGCAAGCTGAACCTGCTCGAGTTCGCCATGGGGAGCGGCGTGGTCTCGGGCTTCGGTCCGTCGCGCAACCCGTGGGATCCCGCACGGACGCCCAGCGGGTCCTCGAGCGGATCGGGCACGGCGCTCGCGGCGCACATGGTGCCGCTGTCCATCGGCACCGACACCGGCGGCTCGATTCGTGGTCCAGCCGCGTTCTGCGGCATCGTCGGATTGAAGCAGACCTATGGCCGCGTCAGCCGGCACGGCGTCACCACCCTGGCGTGGACGCTGGATCACGCCGGGCCGATGACGCGCAGCGTCAAGGACGCGGCCGCCATGCTGCAAGTGATCGCCGGCGCCGATCCGTTGGATCGCACCTGCACGCGCGACGCGGTGCCGGACTACGTCCAGGCACTGGGCGGCGGGTTGAAAGGCATCCGGATCGGGGTCCCGACACGGTACTTCACCGAGGGCGCACAAGCGGACAGCGCGCGTGCTTATGCTGAGGCCGTGGCCACGCTGCGTTCGCTCGGCGCCACCGTGGTGGACGTCGACGTGCCCCACGCGCAGTATGCGACGTCGGCTGGTTGGATCATTGCGATGGCGGAAGCCGCGCAGTATCACGAGAAGCGCCTGCGCGAGACCCCGGAACTGTTCGACCCGATCGTCCGCGAGCGGCTGGATGCGGCGCGGTTCTATCCCGCCACCGACTACATCAAGGCCCAGCGCATTCGGACGATGCTGATGGACGAGATGGCCGCGGTGTTCACCAAGTGCGACTGCATGGTGGTACCCGCGAACACCGCGGTGGCCGGTTTGCTCGAGACTCCCGAGGCGGCTGCCACCGACGTCAAGCCGGGCTCGACCCCGGCGCGCTTCCGCGGCGGCAATTCGTTTCTGGGCAACATGACCGGCCTGCCCGCGCTGGTGCTGCCGTGTGGCTTTTCGGCCGGACCGCCGGTGCTGCCGATCGGCCTGCAGCTGTATGGCCGCGCCTTTGACGAAGCGACGCTGTTGCGAATTGGCGACGCCTATGAGCGCGCGACCGAGTGGCACCGCCGCCGGCCACCGATTTAAGCAACACAGCCGCAGATGTCAGGAAAACACAGCCGCAGATTTCACGGATTTCTCGGATCCACAAGTTCCACTAAGTCAACAGGAGGGCTGGTGACCACTCGCCGCGTCGCGCTTGCTACCGCTGTTCTGCTGTCGGTCGTGTCCTGGCCAGGGGTGGCGCAGCGCCCGCCGCGGGTGGCTCCGGCGGCGGCGCCGATCGATGTCACCGTCAGCGAGGGCACCTCGATGTCGGTGGCCGTCTCGCCCGACCGCACCACGCTCGCCGTTGACATGCAGGGCAGCATCTGGACGCTGCCGGTCACCGGCGGAACGATGACGCGCATCACCGATCCGTTCAACGATGCGCGCCAGCCGATGTGGTCGCCCGACGGCCGCACCATTACGTACTTCGGCTATCGCGATGGCGGCTACGACATCTGGTCGATCAACCCCGATGGCACGAACCAGCGCCAGCTGACGTGGGGGACCTTCGACGATCGCGAGCCGATCTGGTCGCACGACGGCACGCGCGTGGCCTTCTCGTCCGATCGCGGCAACCCGATGGGCAGCGACTACAACATCTGGATGCTCGACACCCGGACCGGCGCGATCACCCAGGTGACGAAGGACCCCGGCGAAGACTTCATGCCGAGCTGGTCGCCGGACGACACCGAGATTGCGTTTGCCTCGTCGCGCGATGCCTACAACGGCGTCTGGGTGATCAACCTGGCCACCGGTGCCGAGCGGAAAGTCCGCACTGTCGCGGGCGCGCGTGTCGACGCGCCGTCGTGGGGGCCGGGCGGCCAGCTGCTGTATCACGTGACCGCGGGCCGTGAGACGCGCTTCGAACTGGACGGCAAGCCCGTGACGGGCGCCGAGAACGTGTTCGCGTTCCGTGCCGCCTGGGCCTCGTCCTCGGAAGTCATCTACGTTTCGGACGGCAAGATCCGCCGGCGGTCGCTGGCCGGCCTGCCCATGCAAACGCTCGACTTCGCGGCCACCATGCAGGTGACCCGTCCGCAGTACACCCGGCGGGTTCGCGATTTCACCTCGACGGCGCCGCGCAAGGCCCTGGGCATCGTGCGGCCGGTCATCTCTCCAGACGGCTCGCAGATCGCCTTCGCGGCCGTCGGCGACATTTACGTGATGCCGATTGGCGGCGCCGCCGTCAACGTGACGAAGGACGCGGCGCTCGACACCGATCCGTCGTGGTCGCCGGATGGCTCGTCGCTGGTCTACTCGTCGGACAAGGACAGCGCGCACCTGCAGCTCTGGATCCGCGACATGAAGAGCGGCCAGAGCCGCAAGGTCACGAACTTGACCACGCAGCCCCAGGGGGCCTCGTTCTCGCCCGACGGCAAGCGAATCGTGTTCTTCAACGTCGACGGCATGTGGCGAGTGGCCGAGATGTCGATTCTCGATCTCGAGAGCGGCCGGGTGACTCGGATCCACGAGTCGCTGCCGCAGCCGGGCACGCCGACGTGGTCGCCCGACGGCACGCGCATTGCGCTGGCCGGCATCGCGCCCATGACCGTGCGCTTCCGCGAGGGCACCAACCAGGTGCAGACCATCTCGGCCGCGGGCGGCGACGTGAAGTGGTACGCCCCCATCCCGATGCTGTCGATCGACTCGCGCGGCGGTGGTGGCCCGGTGTGGTCGCCCGACGGCACCAAGATGGCAGCGATCTACGAGGGCGTGCTGGCGGTGTGGCCGGTGGCCGCCAGTGGGGAGCCGCTTGGCCCGCCGCGCCGCGTCACCAGCGAGAGCGCGCACGCGCCAAGCTGGCAGGGCGACTCGCGCCACATCCTGTACCAGTCACTCGATCAACTGAAGATCGTGGACCTCGAGACCGGCGCGACCCGGACGGTTCCGCTGAACCTGACGTGGACGCCGGCGATCCCCAAGGCCCGCACCGTGATTCATGCCGGCCGCCTGCTCGACATGAAGACCGCGGCGCCGCGCACCAACGTTGACATCACGGTGGTGGGGAACCGGATCGTGTCGGTGGTGCCGCACGCGGCCGCGAACCACGCGCAGGCAACGGTCGTCGACGCCTCGGACCTCACGGTGATGCCGGGCCTGGTCGAGTTCCACTCCCACTTGCAGAAGGACTTCGGCGAGGCGCACGGCCGCGCGTGGCTGGCCTTTGGGGTGACCACCGTCAGGAGCCCTGGCAACACGCCCTACGAAGCGGTCGAGGATCGCGAGGCGAACGAAGCCGGGGTCCGCCTCGGGCCGCGTGTCTACGGCACCGGCTACCTGATGGAATGGAACCGCGTGTACTACAAGATGGGCATCGCCATTTCGAGTGTCAGCCAGTTCGAGATGGAACTGCAGCGCGCGCAGGTGCTCGAGCACGACCTGCTCAAGAGCTACGTCCGCCTGCCCGACCTGCAGCAGAAGCGCATGGTCGAGTTCGCGCACAGCATCGGCGTGCCGGTGGCCACGCACGAGATTTGGCCGGCCGCGCTCGTCGGCGTCGACAACACCGAGCACACGGCGGCCACCAGCCGGCGCGGCTACTCGCCGAAGCAGGCGACGTTGCAGACCGCCTACCAAGACGTGGTGCAGTTGTTTGGCAAGAGCCAGCGCATCTTCAGTCCGATGATCTCGGGCGGCGGGGCGCGCAAGTTGTTCGAGGATGATCCGGCCTTGAAGCAGGACCCGCGTTTTACCCTCTATCCGGGTTGGATGCAGCGCCAGGTCGCGGCGCAGCCGAATGCTCCAGGCCCGAGCGGCGGCGTCGATCCCACCGGTGGTCACGGCAAGATGGTGCTCGACATCATGAAGGCCGGCGGCCTGGTCGTGGCCGGCACCGACACGCCGAACGGCATCAACTTGCACGGCGAGCTGATGTCGTATCGCATGGCCGGCATGGCGCCGTTCGACATCCTGAAGACCGCCACGGTCAATCCGGCCCGGGCCCTTGGTCTCGAGGCCGGCACGATCGAGGCGGGCAAGCTCGCCGACCTCATCATGATCGACGGCAACCCGCTCGAGGACATCGCCAACACCGTGAAGGTCCGGAAGGTGATGGCCAACGGGCGCCTGCATGACGTCGGGCAGCTAGTCGCTGCGAGGCCCTAGAATTCACAGGAGTCAAGGAGATCAGGAGTAAAGTTTTTGAAATGCCTACTCCTGATCTCTTGACCTCCTGTTTAGTCTCCTGACCCACCATGATCATTTACGGAATCAACCCGGTCGCCGAGGCGATCAAGGCTGGCAAGGTGCGCGAGATCCGCGTCGCCGAGCGGGCCGACGATCGCCTCCAGCGCCTCCTGGACGATGCGGCGCATCATGGGGTGAAGGTGAGGCGGGTGTCGCGGGACGTGCTGGATAACGAGTCGCGCGGCGGCTCCCATCAGGGAGTGGTCGCCGAGGTGGCGAGGCGCGCCGACGTGACTCTGGACGAGCTGGCCAGCGGCGCCACCGGGACGCCGCTGATCGTGGTGCTGGACGAGGTCGAGGATCCCCAGAACGTGGGGGCAATCCTGCGGACAGTGGATGCTTCTGGTGCGACCGGGGTGGTTCGCCAGACCCGGCGGGCGGCCGCCCTGGACGGCGCCGCCGCCAAGGCGTCTGCCGGGGCCGTGAACTACGTGCCGGTGGCCGACGTCGTGAACATCGCCCGGAGCCTCGAAGAGCTGAAAAAGGCGGGGGTCTGGACGTTGGGACTCGACGCGGACGCGGAAATGTCCTACTATGAGTGGGATCTCACTCTTCCAACGGCGCTCGTAGTGGGCGCCGAGGGTCACGGGCTGCGACGGCTCGTGCGGGAACGGTGCGACCAGGTGGTCAGCATTCCCATGCTGGGCCACGTGGGTAGTCTTAATGTTTCGGCCGCAACTGCGATCGTCTTGTATGAGGCGGTCAGGCAGAGGCGGAGCCGGAGCCGGGGGAGGCCAGAAAAGCCCTGAATCAGGGTTCGGCCGCTCGCACCCCGGAGGAGATAGGATTGGTTCGCAGAGGCGAGCTCCGGGACGGAGCTCCAGGAAAAGTCTTCCTTCCGTTTGCATAGCTGGCACAAGACGTGCTAGCATTCCCGTTTTGTCTAGGCTGGCGTAGCTCAGCCCGGTAGAGCAGCTGATTTGTAATCAGCCGGTCGGGGGTTCAAATCCCTTCGCCAGCTCCATCTTTTTTGAGCGCGCTGGAGCCAGGACGGATTAAGCAAACAGGGGAGCATCCTCATAAGTCAGACCCGGCTCGGAGAGCCGGCGATTAAGGGGCAGGTGGCGGAGCGGTCAATCGCAACAGACTGTAAATCTGTCGCCCCAGTGGCTACGAAGGTTCGAATCCTTCCCTGCCCACCAGCCTTCGCTCTCGGGCTTAAAACGAGGCGAGCTTCGGCCGGGCCAAGCCCAGTCGGGGGAGCGAGTGGAGTGAAGATGGGGACAGCGGGTTTACCACGCCGAAGTCCCGAGTAAGCGAAGGTAGCGAGGGACGAAGGCGGGAGTAACTCAGTGGTAGAGTCACAGCCTTCCAAGCTGTTGGTCGCGGGTTCGATCCCCGTCTCCCGCTCCACTCGACGCGCCGTGCGGCCCGCCTCCGGCGAGCCGCAGGCTCGCTCGTGGCAGGCCCTGTGACGGGTCGAGTGTCCTGAGCGAGTGAGCGAACGGCTTGTGCCGTTCGATCGCGAGTCGAGGGGCATTGGCGGAGTCGCAAGGCGAAGGCTGATGTAGCTCAGTAGGTAGAGCACGTCCTTGGTAAGGACGAGGTCACCGGTTCGATCCCGGTCATCAGCTCCATCCTTCGCTCGTGCACTTCTGGGCGAGCTGCGGATGGCAGGCCATGCCGGTGACGGCAGGCAGATTTGATTGTAGGTAGTCCGGCTTGTCCACCATAGCGACGAAGTCGCGACGGTGGAATGGGCAGTAACACTCTAAACCGACGCGGCACGACGCCGGGTCGTAAGGAAGCGAGCGCAGACGAGTCATGGCGAAAGAGAAATTCGATCGGTCCAAACCCCACGTTAACGTCGGCACCATTGGCCACATCGACCACGGCAAGACGACGCTCACCGCGGCGCTGACCAAGGTTTCGGCCGACAAGGGCTGGGGCAAGTACGTGTCGTACGACCAGGTGGCCAAGGCGTCCGAGTCGCAGGGCCGCCGCGACGACACCAAGATTCTGACCATCGCGACGAGCCATGTGGAATACAGCACGGCGAACCGTCACTATGCTCACGTCGATTGCCCGGGCCACGCCGACTACATCAAGAACATGATCACGGGCGCGGCGCAGATGGACGGCGCCATCCTCGTGGTCAGCTGCATCGACGGCCCGATGCCGCAGACCCGCGAGCACGTGCTGCTCGCCAAGCAGGTCAACGTGCCGTACCTGGTCGTCGCCCTGAACAAGGTCGATGCCGTGGACGACACCGAACTGGTCGACCTGGTCGAACTCGAAGTCCGCGAGCTGCTCAAGGGCTACGGCTTCCCTGGCGACGACGTCCCGGTGGTCCGCGTCTCGGCGCTCGGCGCCATCAACGGCGACCCTGCTGGCGTCGAGTCGGTCCAGAAGCTGATGGAGGCGCTCGATACCTACATCCCGCTGCCGCAGCGCGACGTCGACAAGCCGTTCCTGATGCCGATCGAAGACGTGTTCTCGATCTCGGGTCGTGGCACGGTGGTCACCGGCCGCATCGAGCGCGGCCAGGTCAAGGTCGGCGAGGAAATCGAGATCATCGGCTTCAAGCCCAGCGAGAAGAAGGTGGTCACCGGCGTCGAGATGTTCCGCAAGCTGCTCGACTCGGGCCAGGCGGGCGACAACGTCGGCGTGCTGCTGCGCGGCGTGGAAAAGGACGACATCGAGCGCGGCCAGGTGCTGGCCAAGCCCGGTTCGATCAAGCCGCACACCAAGTTCAAGGCGGAAGTGTACGTGCTCTCGAAGGACGAGGGCGGCCGTCACACCCCGTTCTTCAACGGCTACCGTCCCCAGTTCTACCTGCGGACCACCGACGTGACCGGCACGCTCAACCTCAACGAAGGCGTCGAGATGATCATGCCGGGCGACAACACCAGCGTCACCGTCGAGCTGATCGCCCCGGTGGCGCTCGAGCAGGGCGCGCGCTTCGCGATTCGCGAAGGCGGCCGCACGGTCGGCGCCGGTTCGGTTACCGAAGTTATCGCCTAGTTAGTGACGGGAGTCGGGAACCGGGAACCGGGAGTCGAAATTCGATTCCCGACTCCCGACTCCCGACTGCCGACAAGGATCAGCAATGAGAGACATCATTCAAATGGCGTGCGGCGAATGCAAGCGCCGGAACTACAGCACGACCAAGAACAAGAAGAAGACGACCGAGCGGTTGGAAATGAAGAAGTACTGCCGCTTCTGCCGTAAGCATCAGCCGCACAAGGAGCAGAAGTAGCTCGTAGGCCAGTAGCTCAATTGGCAGAGCACCGGTCTCCAAAACCGGGGGTTGGGGGTTCGATTCCCTCCTGGCCTGCCATCCTGCGCCACGGCACGCGACCATAACTGCGAAGCAGAAAGAACACTGCGAACCGATGAGCACCGAGATTATTGAACAGCCCGGCGAGCGGACCCTGCGCGGGCCCCTGGGCTGGTGGCAGCGCGCGACGGAGTTCTTCTCCGAGGTGCGCAACGAGATGAAGCGGGTCACGTGGCCGACGCAGCGCGAGGTCTACGCGACGACCGTGGTGGTGATTCTGTTTTCGGTGTTGGTCGGGCTGTATTTGTTTGGCGTGGACCTGCTGTTCGGCCGCGCGGCCGAATGGGTGTTCCGCAGCTTCGGGGGCGCGTAATGACCGACGTCGCCACCAAGAGCTGGTACATCGTCCACACCTACTCGGGCTTCGAGAAGAAGGTGTCCGAGTCGCTCGCCGAGCGTAAAAAGGCCTACGGTCTCGCCGACGAAATCGGCGAGATCCTGATCCCGACCGAGGACGTCGTGGAGATGCGCGGGGGCCGCAAGGTGGTCTCGTCGAAGCGCTTCTTCCCCGGCTACATCCTGGTCGAGATGAACATGACCGACAACGCGTGGCACGTCGTCAAGAACACGCCCAAGGTCACCGGATTTGTCGGCGCCGGCGCCAAGCCGACGCCGCTCAGCAAGGAAGAGGTCGAGCAGATCCTCGACCAGGTCAAGACGGCGGCGGAGAAGCCGAAGCCGAAGTATTCGTTCGACAAGGGCGACCAGGTGCGCATCAACGAGGGTCCGTTCACCGGCTTCAATGGCGCCGTGGACGAGGTCAACGTCGAGAAGAACACGCTGAAGGTCATGGTGACCATCTTCGGCCGCGCCACCCCGGTGGAGCTCGATTTTCTGCAGGTTGAGAAACTGTAATGGCGAAAAAAGTTCAGGCGATGGTGAAGCTCCAGATTCCCGCAGGCAAGGCCACTCCGGCCCCGCCCGTGGGCACGGCGCTCGGTCCGCACGGCGTCAACATCATGGACTTCGTCAAGGCCTTCAACGCGAAGACGGCCAAGGACGATGGGCTGATCATCCCCGCGGTGGTGACGATTTACTCGGACCGTTCGTACACGTTCATCACCAAGACGCCGCCGGCGTCGGTGCTGCTCAAGAAGGCGGCGAACCTCGCTAAGGGGTCCGCGGTGCCGAACAAGAACAAGGTCGGCCAGGTGACGGCGAAGCAGGTCGAAGACATTGCCAAGCTGAAGATGCCCGACCTCAACACCGATTCGCTCGAATCGGCGGTCCGCACCGTGTCCGGCACGGCGCGATCGATGGGACTCGACGTAGTCGGATAGGCAAGTGGGAGGTCCGCTGCGGCGGCCCGTTAACACCACGGTTGGAGAAACATGAGAACACACGGCAAGAAATACACGGCGGCCCGCGAGCAGGTGGAGAACAAGCTGTATCCACTGGCTGACGCGCTCCCGCTCGTGCAGAAGGTGAAGTTCGCGAACTTCGACGAGACCGTCGCCCTGTCGATTCGTCTCGGCGTTGACCCGAAGCATGCCGACCAGATGGTGCGCGGCACGGTGGTCCTGCCGCACGGCCTGGGCAAGTCCAAGAGCGTGCTGGTGATTGCCGGCCCCGACAAGCAGAAGGAAGCGCTGGAAGCCGGCGCCGACATCGTCGGCGGCGAAGAGTTGGTCGAGAAGATCAACGGCGGCTGGACCGACTTCGACGCGGTCGTCGCGACGCCCGACATGATGCGCGCGGTCGGCAAGCTGGGCAAGGTGCTCGGCCCCCGCGGCCTGATGCCGAACCCGAAGACCGGCACGGTGACGCCGAACGTGGCGCAGGCCGTGAAGGAAATCAAGGCCGGCAAGGTGGAGTTCCGCGTCGACAAGACCGGCATCGTCCACGCCCCGGTCGGCAAGATCTCGTTCTCGGCCGAGAACCTGGTCGACAACGCGACGGCGCTGATCGACAGCATCGTGCGCGCCAAGCCGGCGGCGGCGAAGGGCAAGTACCTGAAGAGCATCACGGTGTCGTCCACCATGGGCCCCGGCGTCAAGATCGATGAGAGCGGCGTGGAAACTGCCGCCAAGAAGTAGGCGGGAACAGACATCATGGCAGTGACACGAGCCGACAAGACCGCCACAGTGGAAACACTGGAAGGCATGTTCAAGGGCGCCGAAGTGGCGATCCTGCTGGACTACAAGGGCATCAACGTGCCGCAGGTGACCGAGCTTCGCTCGCAGCTGCGCAAGTCGAAGGCCAACTACAAGGTCGTCAAGAACTCGCTGGCCAAGCGCGCCCTCAAGGGCACGGCCTACGAAGTGCTGTCGTCGCACTTCGAGGGCACCACCGGCGTTGTCTATACCGATGGCGATCCGGTGGCGCTGGCGAAGACGCTGACCACCTTCATGAAGACGGTGCCGGCGCTGCAGATCAAGGCGGCGGTGGTCCAGGGCCAGACCCTGAAGGCGACGGAAGTGGCGAGCCTTGCCACCATGCCGGGCAAGCCGGAACTCTACGCGAAGCTGCTCTTCCTCCTCCAGGCGCCGATGACCAACCTGGTGCGCGTGCTGAGCGCGGTCCCGAGGGACCTGATGAGCGTGCTCGTGCAGGCGGAAGAGAAGCGCAAGGAATCGTAAGGGACTGGCACCAGCCTCAAGCCCGAAGTCTTAGGTTTACTTTTAAGGAGCGATAGCAATGGCCGACGTGAATCAGCAGCAGGTGATCGAATACATCAAGGGCATTTCCGTGATGGAGCTCTCGCAGCTCGTCAAGGCGCTCGAAACCGAACTCGGCGTGTCCGCCGCGGCGGCCATGCCGATGGCGATGCCGATGGGCGGCGGCGGCGCGGCCGGCGGCGGCGCGGCGGCGGCGGAAGAGCAGACCGAATTCACGGTGACCCTGACCGACGTGGGCGGCAACAAGATCAACGTGATCAAGACCGTTCGCGAAGTCACCAGCCTCGGCCTCAAGGAAGCCAAGGACCTCGTCGAGGGCGCGCCCAAGCCGATCAAGGAAGGCGTGACCAAGGAAGAGGCGGCCGCCATCAAGAAGAAGTTCGAGGACGCCGGCGCGAAGGTCGAAGTCAAGTAACACCTCGACCGACGCGGACAGTTTACGACCGTGGTGACGGACACCAGGGGTGCGCCCCTGGTGTCCGCCGTACTTTTTTTCACCTCCCGGGACCCCGAGCGACGCATGTACAGCCTTCCGAAAAACGTCTACCGCGAGCGTAAGGACTTTTCCAAGATCAAGACCACGGTTCCGATTCCGAACCTGATCGAGATTCAGCGGAAGAGTTACGAGCGCTTCTTGCAGATGAACCGTCTGCCCTCGGAGCGCGAGGACCAGGGCCTGCAGTCGGTGTTCAAGTCCGTGTTTCCGATCAGCGACTTCCGAGAGAACTCGTCGCTCGAGTTCATCGAGTACTCGATCGGGAACTGGGAGTGCAAGTGCGGCAAGCTGCAGGGCTTGCACCACCTGCGCAAGCCGTGCAAGAGCTGCGGCCACACCCTGATTTGCGACCCGTACGGCGACAAGGATGTCCTGTGCCCGAAGTGCGGCACCGGCAACCACGCCCGGGGTGACATGTGCGACATCTGCGGCAACGCGGTCGCGCTCAAGCTCAAGTACGACGTCGACGAGTGCCAGGAGCGCGGCATGACCTACGCCGTGCCGCTGAAGGTGACGATCCGGCTGGTGGTCTGGAACAAGGACCCCGAGACCGGCGTCAAGACCATCCGCGACATCAAGGAGCAGGAGGTCTATTTCGGCGACATCCCGCTGATGACCGACAACGGCACCTTCATCATCAACGGCACCGAGCGCGTGATCGTCTCGCAGCTGCACCGCTCGCCGGGCGCGTTCTTCCACTCGGAAGACAAGAACCTGTACGTCGCGCAGATCATCCCGTATCGCGGTTCGTGGGTCGAGTTCGAGTACGACACCAAGAACCTGCTCTACGTCCGCATCGACCGCAAGCGCAAGTTCCTCGCCTCGGTGTTCCTGCGCGCCCTCGGGCTGCGTGGCGCCGACGAGATCATCCGCACCTTCCACCAGGTCGATCGCCTCAACCTGCGCGACAACGCCCTCTACTGGTCGGTCGGCGAGGGCCTGGTCGGCCAGCGCTCGCGCAAGGACGTCAAGGCCGGCGACGTCTCGATCGGTGAAGGCAAGAAGATCACCAAGACCCACATCGAGGGCCTGCGCAAGGCCGGGGTCAAGGACATCGCGATTACCGACGAAGCGCTCGAAGGCGCGTTCGCGGCCGCCGACATCGTCGATCCGGCGACCGGCGAAGTGCTGCTCGAGGCCAACGACGAGTTGAGCCAGCGCGTGGTGGCGATGGCGCACGAGAAGGGCGTCGAGAAGATCGACGTGTTCTTCCCCGAGCGCGACGAGGTCGGGCCGATCATGTCGGCGACCCTCAAGAAGGATCCGATCCGCACCCACGAAGAGTCGCTGATCGAGATCTACCGCCGCCTGCGGCCGGGCGACCCGCCCACCCTCGACAGCTCGCGGTCGCTGTTCGAGAACATGTTCTTCAACCCGCAGAAGTACGACTTCTCGCGCGTCGGCCGGTTGAAGCTGAACACCAAGCTCAAGCTGACGACGCCGCTCGACGAGCGGATCCTGCATCCGCAGGACTTCTACGAGGTGATCAGCTACCTCCTGAAGCTGCGCAAGAACACCGCCAACGTCGACGACATCGACCACCTGGGCAATCGCCGCGTCCGCTCGGTCGGCGAGCTGCTCGAGAACCAGTTCCGCATCGGCCTGGTCCGCATGGAGCGCGCGATCAAGGAGAAGATGTCGGTCTACCAGGAAATGGCCACGGCCATGCCGCACGACCTGATCAACGCGAAGCCCGTGATGGCGGCGATTCGCGAGTTCTTCGGGTCGTCGCAGCTGTCGCAGTTCATGGACCAGACCAACCCGCTGTCGGAAGTCACCCACAAGCGCCGGCTGTCGGCCCTTGGACCGGGCGGTCTGTCACGCGAGCGCGCCGGCTTCGAAGTCCGCGACGTGCACCCGACCCACTACGGCCGCATCTGCCCGATTGAGACGCCGGAAGGCCCGAACATCGGCCTGATCTCGTCGCTGTCGTCGTACGCGCGGATCAACGAGTTCGGCTTCATCGAGTCGCCGTACCGCAAGGTCAAGAACGGCCACGTGATCGACTACGTCATGGTCACCAACGCCGGCGGCAACCCGAAGTACAAGAACGGTGAAATCGTCGAGGCCGACGAGCTGGTCGGCGCCGATGGCCGGGCAAAGAAGAAGGGCGTCGAGTTCGAGCCGTTCTGCTTCTACCTGTCGGCGTGGGAAGAAGACCAGTACATCATCGCGCAGGCCAACGTCGAGCTCGACGAGAACATGCGCATCAAGGGCGACCGCGTCAATGCCCGCCAGACCGGCAACTTCATTCTCGCTCCCCGTGAGCAGGTGCAGTTCGTTGACGTCTCGCCGAAGCAACTCGTGTCGGTGGCCGCCTCGCTCGTGCCGTTCCTCGAAAACGACGACGCGAACCGCGCGCTGATGGGCTCGAACATGCAGCGCCAGGCCGTGCCGCTGCTGCGCGCGCAGGCGCCCTACGTGGGCACCGGCATGGAATACATCACCGCCCGCGACTCGGGCGCCGTGGCCGTGGCCCGGCGCACCGGCGTGGTCGACTTCGTCGACAGCACGCGCATTGTCGTGCGGGTCGAGTCGGAGTCGGACATCAACGAGGACATGGGCGCGGACATCTATCCGCTGACCAAGTTCAAGCGCTCGAACCAGAACACCTGCATCAATCAGAAGCCGATTGTGCGGGAGGGCCAGCGCGTGCAGAAGGGCCAGGTCCTCGCCGACGGTCCGTGCACGGAGCTCGGTGAACTGGCGCTCGGCCGCAACGTGCTGGTGGCCTTCATGCCCTGGCGTGGCTACAACTTCGAGGACGCGATTCTCGTGTCCGAGAAGATGGTGCGCGACGATTACTACACCTCGATCCACATCGAGGAGTTTGAAATCGAGGCGCGCGACACCAAGCTCGGGCCGGAAGAAATCACCCGCGACATCCCGAACGTGTCGGAAGGCTACCTGCGCGACCTCGACGACAGCGGCATCATCCGCATCGGCGCGGCCGTCAAGCCCGGCGACATCCTGGTCGGCAAGGTCACGCCCAAGGGCGAGACCCAGCTGACGCCGGAAGAAAAGCTGCTCCGCGCGATCTTCGGCGAAAAGGCCGGCGACGTGCGCGACGCCTCCCTGATCTGCCCCCCGGGCATCGAGGGCATCATCGTCGGCGTGAAGATCTTCTCCCGCAAGGGCATCGAAAAGGATGACCGCGCGAAAGCAATCGAGCAGGACGAGCTCGACATGATGGAGAAGAACCTGCAGGACGAAATCCGCATCCTGCACGACGAGACCAAGAAGCGGGTCGTCAACATGCTGCAGGGCCAGACCCTGCGCGCCGACCTGTTCGACGAGTTCGGCCGCGAGCGCCTGCTCAAGAAGGGCCAGCAGCTGACGATCGAGGCGATGCAGCCGGTGCCGTTCCTGGCGCTGGTCCGCTCGAAGATCCAGACCGACGATGCGGCGATGGAGCCGGATCTGCGGCTGGTCGAAGAGCGCACCGAACGGCAGGTCGAGGTCGTCAAGCAGCTGTTCGAAGAGAAGAAGGAAAAGATCCGCCGGGGCGACGAACTGCCGCCGGGCGTGATCAAGCTGGTCAAGGTCTATGTCGCGATGAAGCGCAAGCTGTCGGTCGGCGACAAGATGGCCGGCCGCCACGGTAACAAGGGTGTCGTGTCCAAGATCGTCCCGGTCGAAGACATGCCCTACATGGCCGACGGCACACCGTGCGACATCGTGCTGAACCCGCTGCGCGTGCCATCGCGCATGAACGTTGGCCAGGTGCTCGAAGTGCATCTGGGCTGGGCTGCCAAGGGCATCGGCCAGCGCATCGGGGACATGCTGCAGCAAGAGGCCAAGCAGGCCGAGCTGCGCAAGTTCATGGACCAGCTGTACAACAGCTCGGGTCGCAAGGAAGACTTGCCCAAGCTGACCGACGAAGACGTGATCGAGATGGCCACTGAACTGTCCAAGGGTGTGCCCTTCGCGACGCCAGTGTTCGACGGTGCGTCCGAAGAAGACATCCGCGGCATGCTCAAGCTGGCGTACCCGGAAGAAATCATGAAGATGAAGGGCCTGACGCCCAACCGCACGCAGGCCATGCTGTACGACGGCCGCACCGGCGACCAGTTCGAGCGTCCGGTGACAGTCGGCTACATGCACGTCCTGAAGCTTCACCACCTGGTGGACGACAAGATGCACGCCCGCTCGACCGGTCCTTACTCGCTCGTTACCCAGCAACCGCTGGGCGGCAAGGCGCAGTTCGGCGGCCAGCGTTTCGGCGAAATGGAAGTGTGGGCACTGGAAGCGTACGGCGCTGCCTACACGCTGCAGGAAATGCTGACCGTGAAGTCTGACGACGTGCAGGGCCGCACCAAGGTGTACGAGTCCATCGTCAAGGGCGAACACGCCATCGAAGCCGGCATGCCGGAATCGTTCAATGTCCTGGTCAAGGAAATCCGTTCCTTGGGCATCGACATGGAACTCGAGCGTTCGTAATCGAAGGGAACAGACACATGAAATCATTACTCGACCTGTTCAAGCAATTCACGCCGGACGAGCATTTCGATGCCATCAAGATCGGCCTCGCAAGCCCGGAGAAGATCCGCAGCTGGTCGTTCGGTGAGGTGAAGAAGCCCGAGACCATCAACTACCGCACCTTCAAGCCCGAACGCGACGGCCTGTTCTGCGCCAAGATCTTCGGGCCCATC